>NZ_JBJLSJ010000009.1:0-144042 GCF_050871975.1 Kineococcus rugosus
GGTGCCGGCCGTCCGGCGTTCCGGGCCGGTGGCCCGGCGCCGGGACGCACGGCGTGCGCCGGTGCGGACGGGCCCCGGGCGGCGGTCCGGGCGCCGGTCGGGGAGGCTGTTCACCGCAGCCGTCCAGCGGGGCGCTGCTCGTCGAGACGTGGCGGCACCGGGTGGGGGTGGGGTCGGCGATGGCGGCAGCAGCACCTCGTGCGAGCGCGGGCGACCCCGGTGACGGCGAGGTCCCCGGGGCCGTGCGGGTCGCCGGAGCGCACCGGCTCACCGCCGAGGGGGTGCGGGCCGCCGAGCGGTTGGTGCAGGCCCCGCCCGGTCCGGCGCTGCAGCGGCTGGCCGGGTTGGCCGCGCGACTGCTGTCGGCGCCGGCGTCGCAGGTCTCGCTGGTGACCGGGGTGCAGACCGTCGCCGCCGTCGCCGGTCAGGACCCGGCACTGGTGGGGACCAGCGTTCCGCTGGCGGACTCCCCGTGCGCGGTGACGGCGGGCAGCGGTGCCCCCCTGGTCGTGCCGGACGCCGCCGCCGACGAGCGGGTGGCCGCCCTGCCGCCGGTGACCTCCGGGGTGGTGGGCGCGTACCTGGGGGTGCCGCTGGTCGGTCACCACGGGCACGTGGTCGGCGCGCTGTGCGTCTTCGACCCCGCTCCGCGGCGCTGGCGCGACGGCGACGTGGAGGTGCTGTCGGAGCTGGCGGTCGCCGCCGCGGCGGAGCTGGAGCTGTCGGCGCTGTCGCTGGAGCACGAGAACGACCGGCTGCGCTGGCAGCTGGCCGTGGCCGCCGGTGGGGTGGGCAGCTTCGACTGGGACCTGCGCGCCGACGTCCTGGAGTGGGACGAGCAGGTGCTGCGGCTGTTCGGCTGCACCGCCGAGGAGTTCGACGGCACGATGGGCGCCTTCGAGCGGCGGGTCCACCCCGACGACCTGGACCGGGTGCGCCGGTCGCTGGGCGGGGCGGTCGCCGGCGGCGACGCCTTCGAGGCGGAGTACCGCGTGGTCCTGCCCGCGCCGGACCCGGTGGGGCGCACGCGGTGGGTGAAGGCGCGCGGACGGGTGCTGCCCGGCGCCGACGGGCGCCCCGCGCACCTGCTGGGCGCGGTCTACGACACCACCCGCGAGCACGACGACGACGTGCGCGTGGCGCGGGTGCTGGAGTCGATGTCCTCGGCGTTCTTCTCCCTGGACCGCGACTGGCGCTTCACCCACGTCAACGCCGAGGCCGAGCGGGTGCTGCAGCGCCCGCGCGAGCAGATGCTCGGCCAGGTCGTGTGGGAGCTGTTCCCCGACGCCGTCGGCAGCACGTTCGAGCTGCAGTACCGCCGGGCCATGAGCACCGGCGAGCAGGTCGACTTCGAGGCGTACTACCCCGCACCGCTGGACCGCTGGTACGAGGTGCGCGCCTGGCGCGACCCGGACGGGCTGGCGGTGTACTTCCTGGACGTCACCGCCCGCCGTGCCGCGCAGGCGCAGGCCGAGGCCGACCGGGCGGCGGCGCGGGAGGCCCTGCGCACGGCCGAGCAGGCCCAGCGGACCGCCGAGCGGGCCGCGGCGCGGCTGGCGCTGCTGGCCCGGGTCAGCGCCGACCTGGCCGCGACCTTCGACACCGAGGAGGCCGTCGCGCGCCTGGCGCAGCACCTGGTGCCGGCGCTGGGGGACTGGTGCATCGTCACCCTGCTCGACGAGCAGGGGAACCTGCGCGACATCGGCTCCTGGCACGCGGAGCAGGCCGCCCGCCCCGTGCTGGAGCGCTACCGCCGGGTGCGCCTGCCCTGCCTGAGCCCGCGGGCCCCCCTGCACCGCGCCCTGCGCGAGGACCGGCCCGTGCTGGTGGCCTCCGACGCCACCGAGCGGCTGGGCGCGATGCTCGCCGAACCGGCCCGGGGGCTGCTGCAGCAGCTGGCGCCGCAGGCCGCGCACATGCTGCCGATGCGCGCCCGCGGGCGCACGGTCGGGCTCGTCACCCTCTTCCGCAGTCCCGGCACGCCGCCACCGGCGCCCGAGGACCTGCTGACCGTGCGGGAGGTCGCCGACCGGGCCGGGCTGGCGCTGGACAACGCCCGCCTGTACGGCCAGCAGCAGCACGTGGCCGAGGGCCTGCAGCGCAGCCTGCTCAGCGCGCCCGTCGCCCCGGACGACCTGCAGGTCGTGGTGCGCTACCGCCCCGCCGCGCACGCCGCGCAGGTCGGCGGGGACTGGTACGACGCGTTCCCGCAGCCCGACGGGGCCACCGTCCTGGTCATCGGCGACGTCGTGGGCCACGACATCACCGCCGCGGCGGCGATGAGCCAGGTCCGCTCCCTGCTGCGGGGCATCGCCCACCACAGCGGCCAGGGGCCGGCGGCGGTGCTGACCGGGCTGGACGCGGCGATGCAGGGCCTGGCGCTGGACACGACCGCCACCGCGCTGGTGGCGCGCGTGGAGCAGGGCCCGCAGGACCGCGAGCGCGGGGTGGTCCGGTTCCGCTGGTCCAGCGCCGGGCACCCGGCGCCGCTGCTGCTGGCCCCCGACGGCACCGTGACCGCCTTGACCGGACGCGGCCACGACCTGCTGCTGGGCCTCGACCCCCGCACCCCGCGCGTCGACGAGGAGACCACCCTCGGGCCCGGGGCGACGGTGCTGCTGCACACCGACGGCCTCGTCGAACGGCGGGAGCAGGACTACGACGACGGCGTGCGGCGGCTGCGCGAGGTCGTCCTCGACCTGGCCGGGGAGAGCCTGGACGACCTGTGCGACGGCGTCCTGGCCCGCCTGCTGCCCGAGCGCGCCGAGGACGACGTCGCGATCGTCGCCGTGCGCCCGCGACCCCCGGACCGGCGCTGAGGTCGACGCCGGGAACGGGGTCGCGCGCGGCTCAGGCGAGGGACGCGGTGTTGCGCATCGCCTGCTGGACGTGCAGGCGCACGAGGCAGCTGCGCACGGCCATCCGGATCGGCTGGTCGTCGCAGTGCTCCACGAGCCACTGGCCGAGGACCTGCAGCTGCCGCGGCTCCAGGTCCATGCCCAGGCAGCCCGTGGCCAGGGCGGCGCCGTTCCAGACCTGCAGCGCCTGCTCCGGGCTGGACACCTCGGCCAGCCGCCGCAGCCACTGCACCGCGGTCGGCTCCTCCAGCGTCGCCGGTGACCGCCGGACCGGTGCACTGCGTGCCGGCTGTTCTCCTCGCATGCTCAAGTACATCGGCGTCGCGGGGCACCCCGTGCAGGGGGCCGGAGGGGTGGCGCGAACGGGCGGCCCCCGCCCGTGGACCGGCCCCGCACCGTGCCCGGAGGGAGCGCTGCGTGCACGACTCACCCGGTGGGCCCGCGCGATCGGGTGGTGGTGGGCCCCGGGGGTGCAGGACCCCTCACCGCGGGCCGATGTCCCAGGGGTGGGCGCCCCGGCCGGTGGCCCCCACCACGAGGACGAGGAGCAGAGATGGACGAGGCCAGCGTGCTGACCGACCGGGCGCGGCTGGAGGCGGTCGCCGCCTGGGAGGGCAGCCAGCCGGAGCTGAAGCGCCGCCTCGACGAGGTGGCGGCCCGCACCGCCGAGCGGCTGGGGTTCCCCCTGAGCCTGGTCAGCCTCGTCCTGGACGCCTCCACCGTCTTCGCCGGCAGCCACGGGCTGGTCGGCTGGGTCGCCGAGGTCGGCGGCGTGCCCGCGGAGTGGTCGTTCTGCACGACCACCGTCGTCGAGGGTTCCCCGTACGTGGTTCCCGACGCCGACGCCGAGGACCACCACCGCGACAACCCGGTCGTGACCGAGGGCGGGGTGCGTTCCTACGCCGGCGTCCCGCTGCGCACCCGCGAGGGGCAGGTCGTGGGCGCCCACTGCGTGCTGGGGGTCGAACCCCACGAGTTCGGCCCGGGGGAGATCGCCGAGCTGGAGCGCGCCGCCGCCGAGATCGTCGCCATCGTCGAGGAGCACCGCGCCCGCGCGTGACCGGAGGTGGGGGAGGGGTTCGGGTAGCCTCACCTCACGAGGTGACGAAGGTCACGCGCCGTCGCGCCGGTCGTACCGCAGGTGTCGGTTAGGTTTGGCTTCGCTGACCCGGCCGGTCTCCCGGCTACGCGTCGCGTCGCCCACCCCGTCGTCACCCCGAGGGACACCCGTGCGCTCTTCCCGTCTGCCCCGCCTCGTCTCCGCCGGCGCCCTGGCCGCCCTGACCCTCAGCGCCTGCTCCGGCACCCCCGCGACCGAGGAGACCGCCGCGGCGGCCGCGCCGACGTCGGTGACCGTGCAGGACAACCACGGGACCCAGACCGTCGAGCTGCCCGCGACCTCGGTCGTGGCCACCGACAACAGCACCTTCGAGACCCTCGACTCCTGGGGCGTCGAGCTCAGCGCCGCGGCCGTCGCGCTGATGCCGGAGACGATCTCGTACACGCAGGACCCCTCGATCGTCGACCTGGGCAACCACCGCGAACCGGACCTGGAGGCCGTCGTGGCCGCCGACCCCGACCTCATCGTCAACGGCGGCCGGTTCGCCCAGTACCGCGAGGACCTGGCGGAACTGGCGCCCGACGCCACGATCGTCGAGGTCGACCCCCGCGACGGCCAGCCGCTGGACGCCGAGCTCAAGCGCGGCACCACGGTGATGGGGGAGCTGTTCGGCCACCAGGCCGAGGCGGAGGCGCTCAACGACGCCCTCGACGCCTCCATCGCCCGCGTGAAGGCCGCCTACGACCCCGGCACCACCGTCATGGGCCTCATCGTCTCCGGCGGCGAGATCGGCTACGTCGCCCCCTCCCACGGCCGCACCATCGGCCCGATGTTCGACGTCCTCGGGCTGACCCCCGCGCTGCAGGTGCCCGAGGGTTCCGACGACCACCAGGGCGACGACATCTCCGTGGAGGCCATCGCCGCCTCGAACCCCGGCCTGATCATCGTCATGGACCGCGACGCCGCCGTGTCCGCGCAGGAGGCCGGGTACACCCCGGCCGCGCAGGTCATCGAGGGTTCCCAGGCGCTGCGGGGCGTCCGCGCGGTGCAGGACGGGAACGTCCTGCACCTGCCCGCCGACACCTACACCAACGAGGGCATCCAGACCTACACCGAGTTCTTCGACACCCTGGCCGACCGGCTCGAGCAGGCCTGACCCCCGTGGTGGTGACCCCGGGACCGGCCCGGGCGCCGAGCCGCCCGCTGCTGGACCCGAAGCTGCTGGTCGGTGTCCTCGCGGTCGGCGCCCTGCTGGTGGTGTCGCTGTTCACCGGCGTCTTCGACGTCCTCGACGGCGACGCCGGCCGGGAGATGTTCGCCATCACCCGCGTCCCGCGGACGATCGCCCTGGTCCTGGCCGGGGCGGCGATGGCGATGTCGGGCCTGGTGATGCAGCTGCTGACGCAGAACCGGTTCGTCGAACCCACGACGACCGGGACGACGGAGTGGGCGGGCCTGGGGCTGCTGGCCGTCACGGTCCTCGCCCCCCAGGCCGGCCTGGTGACCCGGATGGCCGGCGCCGTCCTGGCCGCGTTCGCCGGGACGATGGTGTTCTTCCTGCTCCTGCGCCGGGTGTCGCTGTCGTCCTCCCTCGTCGTGCCCGTCGTCGGCATCATGCTCGGCGCGGTCGTCGGGGCGGTCACGACGTACCTCGCGCTGGCCACCGACACCCTGCAGAGCCTGGGGGTGTGGTTCGCGGGCAGCTTCACCTCCGTCCTGCGCGGGCAGTACGAGGTGCTGTGGGTCGTGGCCGCCGTCGCCGTCGCCGTGTTCGTCGTCGCCGACCGGTTCACCGTCGCCGGCCTGGGCCGCGACGTCGCGACCAACGTCGGGCTCGACCACGAGCGGGTCGTGCTGCTGGGCACAGCGATGATCGCCATCACGACCGGGGTCGTCACCGTCGTCGTGGGGAACCTGCCGTTCCTCGGGCTCATCGTCCCGAACGTCGTCTCGATGGTCCGCGGCGACGACCTGCGCACGAACCTGCCCTGGGTGTGCCTGCTGGGGATCGCCACCGTGACGGTCTGCGACCTGCTGGGCCGCACCGTGATCCGCCCGTTCGAGGTGCCCGCCTCGCTGATCCTCGGGGTGCTCGGCGCGGTCGTGTTCACCGCCCTGCTGCTGCGGAGCCGCCGGCATGGCTGACCTGCTCAGAACCACCGGAGCCACCGGAGCCACCGGCACCACCGGCCCGGCGCGGCGGACGGGCGCGTTCGCCGACGCCCGCGCCGCCCGCCAGTACCGGGTCGTCCTGGCCGCCCTGGTCGCGGTCGGCCTCGTGGCGGCCGCGGGCATCCTCACCTGGGGCAACCCGCTGCCGCCCGGCAGCGACGGGTTCTGGCGCATCGTCCGGCTGCGGGCCACCAGCCTCCTCGTCATCGCCGTCGTCGTCGTGTGCCAGGCCACCGCCACGGTCGCGTTCCAGACCGTCACGGGCAACCGCGTCATCACCCCCTCCATCATGGGTTTCGAGGCGCTGTACGTCGCGGTCCAGACCGCCGCGGTGTACTTCCTCGGCGCCGTCGGGGTGATCGCGCTGCAGGGCGTCCCGCAGTTCGCCCTGCAGGTCGTGGTCATGGTCGGGTTCTCGATGCTGCTGTACGGGTGGCTGCTCGGCGGCCGCCGCGCGAACCTGCACGTCGTGCTGCTGGTCGGCATCGTCCTGGGCGGCGGGCTGCGCTCGGTCGCGACGTTCATGCAGCGGCTGCTGACCCCCAGCGAGTTCGACGTCCTCACCGCCCGGCTGTTCGGGTCGGTCTCCAACGCCGACGCCTCCTACCTGCCGATCGTGGTACCGCTGTGCGCGGCCGCCGCGCTGGGCCTGTTCCTGCTGTCGGCGCGGCTGAACGTCCTGGCCCTGGGCCGCGACGTCGCCGTCGGGCTGGGCGCCGACCACCGCCGCGAGCTCCTGGGCGTCCTGCTGCTGGTCTCGGTGCTGATGGCCGCCTCGACGGCCCTGGTCGGGCCCATGACGTTCCTGGGGTTCCTGGTGGCCTCCATCGCCTACCAGGTCGCTCCCACCCACGACCACCGCCACCTGTTCCCGATGGCCGTCGCCGCCGGGTTCGCGGTGCTGGCCGGGGCCTACTTCGTCCTGAAGAACGTGTTCTACGCCGAGGGCGCCGTCTCGATCCTCATCGAGGCCGTCGGCGGCACCGTGTTCCTCGTCGTCCTGCTCCGGAAGGGCCGGTTGTGATCGAGCTCAAGGGCGTCCGCAAGACCTACGGCCAGGAGGTGTCGATCGGGCCGGTCGACCTGCAGATCCCCGCCGGCGGCGTCACCGCCCTCGTCGGCCCCAACGGCGCCGGGAAGTCGACGCTGCTGACGGTGGTGGGCCGGCTGCTGGGCGCCGACGCCGGCACCGTCGAGGTCGCCGGCTACGACGTGGCCCGCACCCCCTCCCGCGACCTGGCCCGGATCGTCTCGATCCTGCGCCAGGAGAACCACTTCGTGACGCGCCTGACGGTCCGCCAGCTCGTCGCCTTCGGCCGCTTCCCGCACTCGCGGGGCCGGCTGACCACCGCCGACGAGGAGGCCGTGTCCCGCGCGGTCGACTTCCTCGACCTCACCGGCCTGCAGGACCGCTACCTCGACCAGCTCTCCGGCGGGCAGCGGCAGCGGGCCCACGTCGCCATGGTCCTGTGCCAGGAGACCGAGTACGTGCTGCTGGACGAGCCGCTGAACAACCTCGACGTGAAGCACTCGGTGCAGATGATGCAGCACCTGCGCCGCGCCGCCGACGAGCTCGGGCGCACCGTCGTCGTCGTCCTGCACGACATCAACTTCGCCGGCCACTACGCCGACCGGATCTGCGCGGTGAAGGACGGGCGGGTCGTGGAGTTCGGCCCCCCGGAGCAGATCCTCACCGGGGAGGTCCTCAGCCGCGTCTTCGACACCCCCGTCACCTGCCTGCCCGGCCCCCGCGGGCCCATCGCCGTCTACTACTGACCGCCCGCCGGCGCGCCCCGACCGGCGCGACCGGGCCCCGCCGGACTTGAGCCCCCGGGCCGCGCACCACCCGTTCGGGCTCGCGCTAAAGGGTGACGGCCCTTCGTGCCGATAGGTGGCACGTGGCAGCCGAGACCCCCAGCACCGCAGAGCGGACCGGCACCCGTCGCTCCCGGCGACGCGGTGTCCCCGTCCCGTACGACTTCCGACGGCCGACCAAGCTGTCGCGTCAGCACGCCCGCGTGCTGGAGATCACCTACGAGGGCTTCTGCCGGCAGTGGGCGACCCTGCTGTCCTCGACGCTGCGCACCACCGTGCAGGTCGAGCTGGACGGCATCCAGCAGTACAGCTACGACGAGTACGCCGCGTCGCTGCCGATGCCGACCGTGATGGCCGTGTTCGACCCCGAGCCGCTGGTCGGCGCCGCGGTCCTGCACCTGGACATCGCCTTCGTGCTCTCCTGCATCGAGCGGATGCTCGGCGGGAGCGGCGTCAACGAGCAGCCGGCGCGCCAGCTCACCGACATCGAGGCCGTCCTGGCCCGCGGGATGGTCGAGCGCACCCTCACCGAGCTGGCCTCCTCGCTGCTGTCGGTGACGGACCTGAAGCCGAAGCTGACGGCCATCGACCAGAACCCGGCGTTCGCGCAGGCCGCCGCGGCCACCGACGTGATGATCGTCTCGTCCTTCCACCTGCAGCTGGAGGGCCTGACCGGCACCGCCACGCTCGCGATGCCGCTGGACCCGCTGTCCGCCGCCCTGACCGCCGCCGAGCTGCGGGTCGCCAGCCCCGAGGAGCTGCGCGTGCGCCGCCTCATGCGCGACCGCCTCGACGACCACCTGGAGCACATCCCGGTGGAGGTCTCGGTGCGGATGAAGGCCGCCCAGATGCGCCCCGACGAGATCCTCGCGCTCATCCCCGGTGACGTGCTGCGCCTCCCGCACCGCGCCGACGAACCCCTGGAGGTGGTGTCCTCCGACGCCCACGTCGCCTCCGCCGTGGCCGGTAGCCGCGGAGCCAAGCTCGCCTGCCTGATCGTCCCGACCGTCGAGGAGAACGCCCGATGAGCACCATGACCAGCACCGACCTGTCCGCCGTCCTCCGCGACGCCGCCCAGGCCGCCCTCGCCGTCCTGCCGCTGTCGGGGCCGGGCGCCATCACCGACATCGTGCCGGTCCCGCAGGCCCCCGACCTCGGCGACGAGGGCACCGCGGTCTCGGCGAACTTCGCCGGCGCCTCCAACGGCCGCGTCACCGTCGTGGTCGGCGAGGAGACGCTCAACACGCTGCTCATGAGCCCCGAGGGCGCCCTCGACCCGGTCGACGCGCTGCGCCCGGCGCTGGAGACGGTCGTGCACGCCCTGGGCCAGTGCGTGCTCGAGGCGGGCGTCGAGGGCGACCCGGCGCAGGCGCTGAGCCAGCTCGACGGCGGCGCGGTCGCCGTCGTCGGCGCCGCGGGGGAGACCCTGGCCCTCATCGGCCTGACCCTCACCGCGCAGGCCGAGGCGCCCGCCCCGGTCGCCACCGCCTCGGCCGCGCCCGCCGCCTCCGGCGGCCCGCGCCGCACGATGGACCTGCTGCGCGACGTCCAGATGGACGTCACCGTCGAGCTGGGCCGCACCTCCATGACGGTGCAGGACCTGCTGGCCCTGACGCCCGGCTCGGTCGTCGAGCTGGACCGCGCGGCCGGCTCGCCCGCCGACGTCCTGGTCAACGGCCAGCTCATCGCCCGCGGCGAGGTCGTCGTCGTGGACGAGGACTACGCCATCCGCATCACCGAGATCGTCACCCCGGAGGCCGGCGCCTGATGGACGCTGTCGCCGCGATCGCGCGGACGAGCATCTCCCTGGTGGCGGTGCTCGGGCTGCTGTACCTGATCTCCCGCTGGCTGCGCCGCCGTCAGGGCGCCGTGGCCGGCGGGGCTGACTTCGCCGTCCTGGCCAAGCAGAGCCTGGGTGCCAAAGCCGCCGTCGCGCTGGTCAAGGTCGGCGACAAGGCCCTGGTCGTCGGGGTCTCCGACGCCGGGGTCAACCTCCTCGGGGAGACCGAGGTGGCGGCCCTGTTCAAGGAATCCGCCGAACCTGCCGAAGAGGTCGGCATCACCGCCACGGACTCGGCGGACAGCGCGACCGGCACGGAAGCCGTTGCGGCGCAACCCCAGGTGGGGGAGCGCTACCTGCGCAAGGCCGGCGAGACGATCGCCGTGAGGACCCCCGCCCGCCACACCGCCACCGGTGTGGGCGGCTCGGCGCTCTCCCCGGCCACCTGGTCCAAGGCAGTCGACGTTCTTCGTGAGAGGACGACCCGCAGGTGATGAAGTCCCGAGCCGCCCGCCGTGCGCGGACCCTGGCCGCAGCGCTGGTGGTCTCCGGTGGTCTGGTCGTCGGGGGCGCGCTGAGCGCCCAGGCGACCGCCCCCGCAGCCGTCCCCGCCGCCGTCACCGCCGCCGCCCCCGCCGCCGTCACGACCTCCTTCGGGGCCGTGCAGGCCGGGTTCCCGGTGGGGGTCCAGGCCCCCGCGGCCCCGCAGGCGCCCGCCGCGCCGGCCGGGACCGGGTCGGTCTCGGTCGACATCAACGGCGTCGACGGCAAGCCCAGCCAGTCGATCACCATCATCATCGCGCTGACGATCCTGTCGGTGGCCCCCG
Source organism: Kineococcus rugosus (assembly GCF_050871975.1). Lineage (NCBI taxonomy): Bacteria > Bacillati > Actinomycetota > Actinomycetes > Kineosporiales > Kineosporiaceae > Kineococcus > Kineococcus rugosus. The sequence goes on from NZ_JBJLSJ010000009.1 coordinate 10,513, forward strand.
CGCTGCTGCTGCTCACGACGGCGTTCACCAAGATCCTCATCGTGCTGGGCCTGACCCGCAACGCCCTGGGCCTGATGGGGACCCCGCCCAACCAGGTCCTGGCCGGCCTGGCGCTGTTCCTGACGATGTTCGTCATGGCGCCCACGTTCAGCCAGATCAACGACGTCGCGGTCCAGCCCTACCTCAAGGGCGAGAAGACCGCGACGGTCTCCTTCGAGGACGGCTCGAAGCCGCTGAAGGAGTTCATGCTCAAGCAGACGCGCCCCGAGGAGCTGGCGCTGATGACCAAGGCCGCCAAGCGCGACCTGCCCGCCACCCGCGAGGAGACGCCGCTGACGACGCTGGTGCCGGCCTTCGCGCTCTCGGAGCTGCGCAGCGCCTTCATCATCGGCTTCGTGATCTTCATCCCGTTCCTGGTGATCGACATCGTCGTCTCCGCGGCGCTGATGAGCCTGGGGATGATGATGCTGCCCCCGGTGACGGTGTCGCTGCCCTTCAAGCTGCTGCTGTTCGTGATGGTCGACGGCTGGGGCCTGATCGTGAAGTCGCTGGTGGCCAGCTACACGGGGTGACCGCGCCGCGGTGAGCGCCAGCCGCCCGCCCACCCGCACGACCGCCCGCACGACCGAGGGACCGGTGTCGTCGACACCGGTCCCTTCGTCGTCCCCGGCCCGCACCCGAGCCCGCCGAGCCCCGCTCACCCGCTCGGGCTCAAGGGATTCACCCGATCGGCCGAGACAACCAGGGCAAGGACCCCGCGACCGGAAGAGGCGAAGCTGATGACCGACGTGACCGTCATCCACATCGGGATGACCGCTCTCGTCCTCGCCGCCAAGCTGTGCGCCCCCATGCTCCTGACCGCCCTGGCGGTCGGCTTCGGCATCTCGCTGTTCCAGAGCGTGACGCAGCTGCAGGAGCAGACGATCTCCTTCGTCCCCAAGGCCGTCGCCGTCGGCATCGCGATCGTGGTGTGCGGCAAGTGGATGCTGCACGAGCTCACCGGCTACACCACCGCGCTCTACGGCCAGATCCCCTCGCTGCTCACCCACGGCGGCTGATCGGGGTGCAAGGCCTGCCCGCCGTCCCGCTCGACCTGCTGGTGGCGCTGCTGCTCGCCGGCATCCGCGCCGCCGCGTTCCTCCTGGTCGCCCCGCCCTTCGCCAACCGGGCCGTCAACGGCCGCGTCAAGGCGATGCTGTCCGTCGCGATCGCCCTGCCCGTCGCCGGCCGCCTGCGCGAGTCCGCGCCCGCGGTCGAACCGGGCGCGATCATCACCGCCGCCGTCCAGCAGGCCCTCATCGGCGTCGTCATGGGCGCCCTGGTGGCGGTGCTGTTCGCCGCCGTCCAGGCCGCCGGCGACATGATCGACCTCTTCGGCGGCTTCCAGCTCGCCAGCGCCTACGACCCGCTGATGCAGTCCCAGACGGCGATCTTCGGCAAGCTCTACTCCTGGACCAGCACCGCGCTGCTCGTCGTCTCCGGCGGGCACCTGCTGATCCTGCAGGGCTTCCTGCGCTCCTACGAGGTGCTGCCGTTGGACGCCGGCCTCGACACCGGCACCGTCGCGCGGGTCTTCAGCGAGGGCGTCACCCAGCTCGTCGTCTCGGCCCTGCAGATCGCGGCCCCGCTGGTCGCGGTCCTGTTCATCACCGACATCGGCCTCGGCCTGCTCTCGCGCGTCGCCCCGGCGCTGAACGTCTTCGCCATGGGCTTCCCGCTGAAGATCCTCATCACCCTCACCCTGGCCGGGTTCACCTTCTCCATGCTGCCCGGCGTCGTGGACGACCTGGCCGACACCGCCCGCGAGACCGTCGTGCGGGTCCTCAGCCCCGGGGACGGCCCCGGGGCCGCGGCGGACGGGGGTGGTGACGGGTGAGCGGCGAGAAGACCGAAGCACCCACCCCGAAGAAGCTCAAGGAAGCGCGCGACGAGGGGAACATCCCGTTCTCCCGCGACGTCGGGGCCTGGCTGTCCACCGGCGCGGGGGCCATCACCATCCCGCACACCATCGAGTCCGGGCAGGTCCTGCTGCGGCGCACCATGGGCCGCATCGCCGAGGTCGCCACCCACCCCGACCCCGCGCAGGCCCTCGCCGTCCTGACCAGCACCTTCCGGGGCGTCCCCGGCGTGCTGGGCCCGCTGACCGTCGCCACCGTGCTGGCCGTCGTCGTCGCCGGCGCCGTCCAGGGCACCCTGCGGCCGGCCCCCAAGAAGCTCAAGCCCAAGTTCTCCAACCTCAACCCCGTCAACGGCTTCAAGCAGCACTGGGGACCCCAGGCGGTCTGGGAGACCGTCAAGTCGCTGCTGAAGACCCTCGTCATCGGCGGCGCCGTGTGGGTGGTCGCGAAGAACCTCACCCCGCACCTCATCGGCCAGGGCACCATGCCCACCGCCTCCGTCCTGGAGCTGACCGGCGGGGCCGTCGTGAAGATGCTCGCCGTCACGATCCTGCTCGGGCTGATCATCGCCGCGGCCGACTACGCCATGAGCCGGCGCCGCATCATGAAGAAGCTGCGGATGAGCAAGCAGGACATCAAGATGGAGCACAAGAACGCCGAGGGCGACCCGCTGCTCAAGGGCGCCATCCGCTCCAAGCAGATGGCCATGTCCCGCAACCGGATGATGGCCGACGTCGCCAGCGCCGACGTCGTCCTGGTCAACCCCACCCACATCGCCGTCGCCCTGCGCTACGAGCCGGGCACCGGCGCCCCCAAGGTCGTCGCCAAGGGCGCCGGGGCGATCGCCACCAAGATCCGCGAGAAGGCCAAGGAGAACGACGTCCCGCTGGTCAAGGACATCGAGCTGGCCCGCGCCATGTACAAGAGCGTCAAGGTCGGCCAGGAGATCCCGCCGGAGTTCTTCGCCACCGTCGCCAAGGTGCTCGCCTTCGTCATGAGCCTGCGCAGCCGGGGCTCGCTGACGGCCTTCGGTGAAGCGCACACCGTCCCCGCGTGAGCGGGGCCGGCCGCGGGGGTCGCGGGCGGTCAAGGTGGGCGCCGCCGCGGCCGATGCTCAGCGGGTGGGCCGACGAGGTGGGGCACCGGGTGCACCGGGCGTGAGCGGGACCCCCCGCGCCGACGCCGGCGGCACCCCCGTCGCCACCCGCCTCACCCGCGCCCTCGGCCTCCTCGTCGCCCTCCTGCTCCTGGTCGGCGTCAGCGGCGCCGGCGGGCTGCTCGCCACCGGCGCCTCCCGCGCCCGCGAGACCCAGCTGCGCGGCCTCGAGACCGCCAACGCCACCCTGCACCTGACCCTGCTGACCGCCGACGCCGCCGTCCGCGACCACCACGACACCGGCCGCCCGCAACCCCTGGACGCCTACCGCCGCGCCCTGGACGCCCTGCCCGCCCAGCGCGCCCGGGTCCAGCAGCTCCTCACCGACCCGCTGCAGCGCAGCCTGTCCGCCGAGCAGGACCGGCTCATCGACACCTGGGTCGCCACCACCGACCCCGACCGCGGCGCCGCCGACACCGCCGGCGCCGCCGCGCAGGCCGCCGCCTTCGCCGCCGTCGGCGAGGCCGGCGCCCGCCTCGACGTCCTCGTGCGCCACCAGCGCGACGACGCCACCACCGCCGAGACCTGGGTCCGCTACGGCGCCCTGACCGTCACCGTCCTCACCCTCGCCGCGGCGCTCGCGGTCGGGGTGGGCACCGGCTCGCGCACCCGCCGGGCCCTGGTCGACCCGCTGCGCTCGCTGGTCGACGTCCTCGACGCCCTCGGCCGCGGCCAGCGCGGCGCGCATGCCGACCCCACCCGCGGCCCCACCGAGGTCCGCACCGTCGCCCTGGCCGTCAACGACCTGGCCCGCGAGAACGCCCGCCTGCTCGAGGCCGCCGAGCGCTCGGCCCGCCTGCACCGGCTCGCCGGGGACATCGGGCGCCAGGTCCGCGACCAGCTCGTGGCCCGCGACGCGATCGACGTCGCGGTCACCCGCCTGCGCGAGGAGCTCGACGTCACCGGGGTCCGGGTCCAGCTGCTGGACGTCGACGCCGGTGGCCCGGGGGCGCCGACGGGGGAGCGGGGCGCCGCGCCGGACGCGGGGCCCGGCGCGGGGCCGGACGCTGGGCCGGACGCGGGGCTGGACGAGCACCGCGACTGGCTCACCGACCTGCACCGCACCGGCGACGTGCACGTGGTCACCGACACCCGTGCCGGGGCCGACGGCGGCGCCCCCGAGCGGCTCCTGACCGCCGCCGGCGCCCGGGCGCTGCTGCTGGTGCCCATCGGGGCCGGGGAGTCCCCCCACGGGCTCCTGACCGTCCTCGACGACCGCGGCCCGCGCCGCTGGAGCGAGCAGGAGGTCGACCTGGCCCGCTCCGTGGCCGTCGACCTGGCCCGCGCCCTGGCCCTGGCCGCCCTCTACCGCGCCCAGGAACGCCTCCTCGGCGAGCTGCGCGAGGTCGAGACCGTCAAGTCGGACCTGCTGGCCACCGTCTCGCACGAGCTGCGCACCCCCCTGACGTCCATCTCCGGCTACCTCGAACTGCTGCGCGACGGCGCCGTCGGCGACGTCGGGGACGACGTCGCCGCCGTCCTGGGCATCGTCGAGCGCAACACCGACCGGCTGCGGGCCCTCATCGAGGACCTGCTGCTGCTCTCGCGCGTCGAGTCCGGCCCCGCCCGCGGCCCCGGCGGCACCAGCACCGTCGCCGACCTCGTCACCTCCGTCCTGGCCGCCCTGCCCACCCTGGCCAGCCGCGCCGGGGCCCACGGCGCCGTGCGCTGCACCACCCCCGACGACGCGCTCGCCGGGCTGCGCGTCAGCGGCGACCCCGAGCACCTGCACCGGGCCCTGCTGGCCGTCGTCGAGAACGCCGTGAAGTTCTCCCCGGCCGGCTCCCTGGTGCGCCTGCGCGTCGAGCACGACCGGCAGGCCGTGCGGATCGTCGTGCAGGACAACGGCATGGGCATCCCCGCCGGGGAGACCGCGGCCGTCTTCGACCGCTTCGCCCGCGGCTCCAACGCCGCGCTCCTGCAGGTCCCCGGCACCGGCCTGGGCCTGACCATCGCCCGGGACCTGCTGCGCCTGCACGGCGGCGGCGTCACCCTGGAGTCCGAGCTGGACCGGGGGACCACCGCCGTGCTCACCCTGGCCCACGCCGCACCCGCCCTGACCGCCGCCGGGGCGGGCCCCCCCCCGCCCGGCCCCTGAGGCCCCACCCGCCCTCCCACCCGCACACCACCCGCACCACCCACCCGCCCCCACCAGGTCCAGGAGGACCCGCCATGGCCAGAGTGCTCGTCGTCGAGGACGACCCGGACATCCGTCAGCTCGTCGAACTGCGCCTGCGCGGTCTGGGCCACCGCGTCGTGGCCGCCGCCGACGGCCCCGAGGCGCTCACCGTCATCGCCGAGCGCGGCGCCCCCGAGGTCGTCGTCCTCGACGTCGCCATGCCCGGCATGACCGGCCTGGAGGTCCTGCGGACCCTGCGCGCCCAGCCCGAGCACGCCGGCCTGCCCGCGATCTTCCTGTCCGCCCGCGTGCGGCCCGAGGACATCGCCGCCGGGGAGGAGCTCGGCGCGATCTACCTCACCAAGCCCTTCGTCGTCTCCGCGCTCGCCGGTGCCATCGAGAAGGCCCTGGCCGCCTCGGCGCAGTCCGCCGGGAGCTGGTGAGCGCCCCCGGCCCCGCCCGCCCCACCCCGCCGACCCCGTCCCGCACCCGCGGGGCGGGGTCGTGCGCGTCCGGGACCCCTCGTGCGGGCCGTCGCGGGGGACGCCGCGCGGGCCCGCCCGGACGGGCTCGCCCGAACGGGTGGCTCAAGCCCGCCGCCGCCGGTGCCGAAGGAGGGGGTGGCCAGGACGGCTGCAGCAGGGCCACGGACGGGCCGCTGGACGAGTGACACCCGATCGGGTGCCCGAGATCGACAGGCGGTGCAGTGAGACTTCCGAACCTCTCGCAGCTGGTGATCCCCGCGGGGGTCGTCGGCATCGTGCTGCTGCTCGTCGTGCCCCTGCCGGCGGCCGTGCTGGACTTCCTCATCGCCCTCAACATCACGCTGTCGCTGATCGCGCTGCTGATGACGATGTTCGTCAAGCGGGTCCTGGACTTCTCGGTCTTCCCCTCGCTGATCCTGGTGCTCACCCTGTTCCGGCTGGGCCTGAACGTGGCCTCGACGCGCCTGGTCCTGTCCGACGGCTTCGCCGGGAAGGTCATCGAGGCCTTCGGGCACTTCGTGATCTCCGGCTCGCTGGTCATCGGCCTGGTGGTCTTCCTGATCCTGGTCGTCATCCAGTTCGTCGTCATCACCAAGGGTGCCGAGCGCGTCGCCGAGGTCGGTGCCCGTTTCACCCTCGACGCCATGCCCGGCAAGCAGATGGCCATCGACGCGGACCTGAACGCTGGTCTGATCGACGAGGCCACCGCCCGCCAGCGCCGCGCCGACGTCAGCGCCGAGGCGGACTTCTACGGCGCCATGGACGGTGGCTCGAAGTTCGTCAAGGGCGACGCCATCGCCGGCATCATCATCATGCTGATCAACCTCATCGGCGGGTTCGCCATCGGGATGGTCCAGCACGGGCTCGGCCCGGCGGAGTCGATCAACAAGTACGCCCTGCTGAGCATCGGCGACGGCCTGGTCACCCAGGTGCCGGCGCTGATGCTGTCGGTCGCGACCGGCCTCATCGTCACCCGCTCCACCTCCACCGGGGACATGGGCTCGGAGGCCATCAAGCAGCTGTCCTCGCAGAAGGTCGCCTTCCAGATCGCCGGGGCCGCGCTCATCGTCCTGGCCCTCATCCCGAGCATGCCCAAGCTGCCGTTCCTGGTCATCGGGGGCGCGGCGATCTTCGCCTCCACCCGCATCGCCCAGCGCGACAAGAAGGTCGCCCGCGACGCGGCGCTGGCCGAGCTGGCTCCCGCACCGGTCAACCCGACCGAGGCGGCCGAGAACCTGCTCGAGGAGATGCGGGTCGACCCCCTCGAGGTGGTCCTGGCCCCCGACCTGGTCGACCTGGTCGACACCTCCGGCGGCGGGGACCTGCTCGAGCGCGTCCGCGCGCTGCGCCGCAAGATCGCCCTCGAGCTGGGCCTGGTCGTGCCTCCGGTCCGCACCCGCGACTCCCTGGACCTGCCGATGTCCACCTACGCGGTGCGCATCTCCGGCGTCGAGGTCGCCCGCGGCATGGCCCCGCCCGGGCAGGTCCTGGCCCTGGGCGACAACCTCGACGGCCTGCCCGGCCGCTCCACCGTGGAGCCCGTGTTCGGCCTGGCCGGCAAGTGGATCCCCGCCGAGCTGCGCCACCAGGCCCAGCTCACCGGCGCCACCGTCGTCGACCGCGCCAGCGTCCTCATCACCCACCTCGGCGAGCTCGTGCGCACCCACGCCCCGCGCCTGCTGTCCCGCGAGGACGTGCGCTCGCTGGTCGAGGCCCTCAAGCGCACCCACCCGGCCGTCGTCGACGAGCTCACCCCCGCGGTGCTCACCCTCGGCGAGGTCCAGCGCGTCCTGCAGGCGATGCTCGACGAGGCCGTCCCGATCCGCGACCTCGCCCGCATCTTCGAGGCGCTCTCGCTGCGCGCCAAGGCCGGCAGCGACCTCGACGGCCTCGTGGAGGCCTCCCGCCGGGCCCTGGGGCCGGCCGTGGCGGCCGTCCACGAGCAGGACGGGACGCTGCACGTCATCACCCTGGACCCGCTGCTGGAGCAGCAGCTGGCCGAGTCCCTGCGCCCGGGCGAGCACGGCGCCAGCCTCGCGCTGGACGCCCTGACCGCCGAGCACCTGGTGACCGGCTCAAGTTCCTGCCTCGATCGTGCCGAAGCGCAGGGCATCAGTGCGGTCCTCGTGTGCGCGCCCCCCCTGCGCGCCCCGCTGCGCCGCCTGCTCAAGGTGGCCGTGGGCCGCCTGCACGTCCTGTCCTACGACGACGTGAGCAACCACCCCCGGATCGAGACGGTTGGATCGGTGAGCGGTGTCCATGCACTTGCTTCTTGAAGGCACTGACCTGCAGGAGCTCCTCGACGAGGTCCGCCAGCAGCACGGGCCCGCGGCCCGCGTCGTCCGCGCCGAGCGCATCCGTTCCGGAGGCGTCGCCGGCTTCTTCAGCAAGGAACGCTACGAGGTGACCGTCGAGATGGACGGCACCGGAGGAGACTCGTTGACCGCACCCGCCCCGTCCGCCGCCCGCTCCACCGCCTCCGGGGACCTCCCCGAGGGTCCCGCCGAGGCGGGGGAGGAGGAGCGCGAGGCCCTCGACTTCGAGGCGCTGCTGGCCGCCGCCGACGCGGCCGAGACGTCCGCGGCGCAGGCCGAGGCCCACGTCGAGGCGCAGGACGCCCGTCCCGCCGGCGCGCCCGCGCCGGTCGACGCCGACGGGGCCCGGGCCGCGGGGGAGGACTTCGAGTCCGCCCGTGCGGGGCTGCTGGAGGTGCTGCGCGCCCAGCAGGGCGACGCCGCGCCGGCGGACCGCTTCGAGGACGCGCTCAAGGTCGCGGCCGCGGATGCCGAGAACCCGGTCGTGATCGCGCAAACGGGTGACGACCAGCACGCTGCGTCGACCGTCGAGGCCGGGACCGTCCCCCAGGTGGAGGACGGCGCGGCCGAGGCGTTCGAGGCGGCCCTGCTGGAGCAGGCTCGCGCCGAGCTGGAGCGGGCCGAGGCCGCCGAGGCCGCCGAGCGCGCCGAGGCCGAGCGCCTGCAGGCCGAGCGGGTCGCCGCCGAGCGCGCCGCGTTCGAGCAGGCCCGGGCCGAGCGCGCCGAGGCCGAGCGGGCCGAGGCCCAGCGGGTCGCCGCCGAGCGTGCGGCCGCCGAGCGTGCGGCCGTCGAGGCCGAGCGCGCCCGGGCCGAGCGCGAGAACGCCGAACGAGCCGCCGCCGAACGAGCCCTGGAAGAGGAGCGGATGCAGCAGCAGATGGAGCGCCAGCACGCCGAGCGCGAGGAGCGGGCCCGTCGCGACGCCGCCCGCGCCCAGGAGGAGCGCCGCCAGCAGGCCCGTGCGGACGTGCGCCGCCGCCAGGCCGAGCGCGTCGGGCAGGCCCCGCGCGGTGCCGCCGCCCCGGCGCGGTCCCTCGGCGAGGTGCTGGCCGCGGCCGACGCCGCCGAGGGCACCGACCGCCTCGGCGCGATGTTCGCCGCCGGCCAGGGCGTCCGCCCGCAGCCGGAGCCGGCCCGCCAGGAGGCGCCGCGCCGCGAGGCGCCCCGTCGTGAGCCGTCCCGCCCGGAGGTGGCCGCCGCGCCGTCGCCGCGCCCGCACCGCCCGATCTCGACCGAGAGCGACACCTTCGCCCGGACGCTGGCCGCGATGCGCTCGGGCGCCACGCGGACCCCTGCGACGGCAGTGACGGCTGATGTACGCTCCGTGACCACGCCGGTGCGTTCCGTTCGTCCCCGTCCGGGACACCCCGACGCCCGACCCGCTCGCACTCCGGAGGAACGCGTGTCCGATCAGTTCGGTGCAGCCAACGGCGCGACCGCCCGGGAGGGTCGCGGCCCGGCCCGGCGCCCGGAGCTGCGCCGTCCCGCCGCCGTCGAGGAGCAGTTCGCCGACCAGTTCGGCGACCAGTTCGGCGACCGCTTCGACGTCGAGCGCACCGAGCGCCCGGCCGAGCGCCGGGGTGAGTGGGCGCACGACTACGACCAGCTCGAGCAGTCCTTCGAGCAGCCGTACGACCAGCCGTTCGAGCAGGGTTACGAGCGCCAGGACGAGCGCCCGGCCCGCAGCTACCAGGCCGCCGCGCGCCAGGACGAGCGGACCAGTGACCGAGCAGTGAACCGCAACGGGGACGAGAACGAGGCGATGACCATGGATCTGACTTACCGTGAACCGGTGACCACTTACAGCGACCGCTCGGGGTCGTCCCGGATGGCGTACCGCGAGCCGCAGGACACCGGCGACGTGCTGCGCGTGGCCCGCGACATCGACGTCCCCGCCCCGCTGCGCGTCGGCGCCGGTGAGCTCGTCGTCGTCATCGGCGAGGCCGACGCGGTGGTCGCGGCCGCCCTGCTGGTCGCCGACGAGGTCGGCTCCGAGGCCCCCCTCGTCCTGGGCCGCGCCGACGTCCAGAACACCGTGACCGCCGACGAGCTGCCCGCCCGCCAGGACCAGGCCCGCCGCTGGAGCGCGCCGCTGACCGTGGCGATCCCGGCCCGCCCGACCGGGGCCGACGCCGAGCGCGCCGCCCGGATGGCCGCCGAGATCGGCGCCGCGTCCGTCGTGGTCTGCGTCGACGCCACCCGCCGCAGCCACGCCGTCGCCAGCCTCCTGCGCGCCCTGGACGGGGTCGGCCTGCCCGCCCGCCGCCTGGCCGTGCACCGCGCCGCCGAGAGCCCGGACCCGCTGGACGTCCTGTCCCTCGACGTCCCCGTCGGGTTCCTCGACGGCCGCCCCGCCACCTCCGGCGCGTGGGCCGGTCTGCTCCTGGACGCCGCCGGCGACCAGGGCCTGCGCTGACCCCGACGCTCCCGCGTCCCGGCAGCCCCGCCCTCCCGACCCGATCCCGGAGACCGACTCCCATGGCCCGACGTGCCGCCTCGGGAGCGCAGCTGGCGCGCTCCGCTCCCGGGCAGTGGCCCGGACTGAACGACCGCGTGTGGGTCGAGGTGCACCTGCCCGACTCCCTCGGCGGGGAGACCATCCGCATCCCCACCCGGGTCGAGGACAGCACCGACACCAGCCTGGTGGTCGCCGCCCCCAGCTTCCGCGGTGACCTGCACGTCGTGGCCCCCGGCCTGGCCGTCTCGGTCTGCTGGGCCGGGCAGCGCGGGCAGAGCCGCCAGGACTTCCTGCTGGCCGAGATCGTCCGCCACCGGGTCCCCGCGTGGGACCTGGCCCCCAGCGGCGACGTCGTCGTCGAGCAGCGCCGCCGCTTCGCCCGGGTCCCGGCCGCCGGGACCGCCCTGGTCTCCCCGGTGGCCGGCGACCCCCTGCGGGCCGAGCCGGACCCGGAGGACGGGCAGGACGAACCCGTCGTCGACGGGCGCCTGATCGACCTGTCCGAGGGCGGGTCGGCGGTCTCGGTCCCGGTCGGCACCTGGCTGCGGCTGGGCCGGCTCGCGCGGATCTCCTTCGACCTCGAGGGCGACCCGGTGGACCAGGTCGGGCAGGTCGTCCGGTCGCTGGACTCCCTCGACCCCGGGCGGGTCGAGGTGGTCCTCGCCTTCGCCGAGCCGGTGGCCGCCGCCGACCGGCTGCGCCGCTACGTCATGCAGACCCAGATCAAGCACCGCCGAGGAGGAGACCGATGACCGCGATCGTGCTGGCCGTCAGCCTGCTGCTGGCCGCCCCCGCCATCCTGGGCGTGGTCCGCGGCACCGGCGAGGTCGACACGGCCCTGCTGCACCTGGTCCTGTCGCTGGTCGTCACCTCCGTCGCCGCCCAGGTCGTGCGCTCGATCGTGCGCGGCTACCAGGCGCAGGCCGAGCAGGCCGTGCCCGAGCCGGCCGAGGCCGACGAGCTCCTGGGCCGCCGCCGCAGCGACCGCTGACCCACCCGCGCACCCGTCCCGCGCACTCGTCCCGCACCCCGCCCGTCCCCGCTCCGGCGGGGGCGGGCGGTGGCGCGTCCGGACCCGCCACGCCCGGATCCGTAACAGCAAGGACATGGCCGAACACGGTTCGTCACCTACACTGGTCGCATGCTGGTCCTGACCCGCAAGGCCGGGGAATCCGTCGTCATCGGCGACGAGGTCGTGGTGCGCGTCCTGGAAGTTCGCGGGGACGTGGTCCGGGTCGGCATCGACGCCCCCCGGGACGTGCAGGTCCACCGGCAGGAGGTGTACGAGGCGGTCCGCGAGGCCAACATCGCCGCCGCCACCGCCTCCGAGGAGGCCATCTCCGCCCTCCAGGGCATCGTCCGGCGCGCCGGCGCCCAGTAGCCCCCACTCCACGCGGCCCCACCCCTCAAGGTCGGTCCCGACCCGACCGAGACCACCGGTGGGGCGTGCCGCTCGCACGCCCCGGGCCGAGGGTGACCCGAGGGTGACGTGGAGGTGGACCATGACGGCGCTGCCGTCCGCGCGACCGTCCGGGACTGCCCCCCGCCCCCGGGCCACCGACCGGCCCGGCGCAGCCGTCGAGACAGCCGAGGCGATCGCGCTGCTCGACGCCGACGGCGCCCTCGTGCACGCCGGCCCCGGCTTCACCCGCCTCCTGGGCCCCGGGGCCACCGACCTGCCCGCCGCGGACGCGCTGCGCTCCCTCGCCGCCGGGGACGCCGCCGGCGACCTCGACCTGGACGTCGAGACCGTCCGGGCCGACGGCACCCCCCGCACCCTGCGGGTGCGGGCCAGCGCCGTCCCCGGCGGCGGCGCGCTCCTGCACCTGCGCGACGTCGGCGCCGAGCGCGCCGAGGCCGCCGAGCTCGCCGCGCTGCGCACCCGCCTGGCGCAGCTGGCCGCCGTGGTCGACGCCTCCCCGGACACGATCTACCGCATCCACCTCGGCCGCGGCCGCGTGGAGTGGACCAACACCGGGGGCGCGTCACTGCTGGGCCTGCCCTCGGCGCACGACGCCGTCGGGCTGGACGTCGTCCACCCCGACGACCGCCCCGGCGTCGAGCGCGCCGTGCGGTCCCTGCGCGAGGCCGCCCCCGGCGAGATCGTCGAGTGCACCTACCGCGTCGTGACCGGCGCCGCCGAGCGCTGGGTCCACACCCGCTCCACCGTCACCGACCGCGACCGGCACGGCCGCGCCGAGCAGGTCGTCGGCATCGCCCAGGACCTCACCGAGACCATCACCACCATGGACGCCCTCGCCGGGTCCGAGCGCCGCTTCCACGAGGTGTTCGCCCGCGGCCCGGTCGGGATGCTGCTGTTCAGCCTCGAGGGCTGGATCAGCGAGGTCAACGAGGCCCTGTGCACCTTCCTGGGCCGCGACGCCGCCGAGCTCGTCGGCGCGCCCGCCGCCGAGCTGCTCGACCCCGACGGCCCGGACCCGGCCGGCCCGCGCGAGGGAGCCGCCCCGCTGGCCGCCCAGCAGGAGGCGCTGCTGGCCGGGACCGCCGAGGTCGTGCACCGCGAGCACCGCTACGAGCTGCCCGACGGCCGGGCGGCGTGGGCCCAGGTCACGCTGTCGCTGACGTCCTCCAGCACCGGCGAACCGGCCTTCCTGGCCTTCGTGGAGGACATCACCGCCCGCAAGCGCGAGGCCGAGCAGCTCGAGCACGCCGCCCTGCACGACCCGCTGACCGGTCTGCCCAACCGGGCCAAGGTCGAGGACCGGCTGCGGACCGCGCTGGCCCGCACCCAGCGCCTCGGCGGCGGCTGCGCCGTCCTGTTCGTCGACCTCGACCACTTCAAGGACGTCAACGACAGCCTCGGGCACGCCGCCGGCGACGACCTGCTGCGCGACGTCGCCGACCGGCTGCGCGGCCTGCTGCGCGCCGGGGACACGGCCGCCCGCCTCGGCGGCGACGAGTTCGTCCTGGTCTGCGAGGACGTCGCCGACGCGCAGGCGCTGGCCGCCATCGCCGACCGGGTCTGCGAGCGGATCACCATCCCCGTCGACCTGGGGCAGCGCACCGTCACCGTCACCGCCAGCGTCGGGGCGGCCCGCACCACCGGGACGGTGAGCGCCGCGGAGCTGATGCGCGACGCCGACCACGCGATGTACCGGGCCAAGGCCGCCGGGCGGTCGTGCTGGCGGGTGGCCTGAGGGCCTCCACCCCGCGTGACGGACTCACCCGGACGTGACCAAGGTCACTCACCCGGAAGGGGTCGCCGGGGATTCGGTCACGAGCGGGTGTCGTTAACCTGAACGCGACCCGCCACCGATCGGTGAGGACAGCGTCGTCTGCGGTTCGAAGTACACGCACCGTCCGAACCCACAGGAGGTCCGACATGGACGAGAACACCACCGAGAACATCGTCGTCGACGTGCGTGAGATCGAGCTGACCACCGTCGCGAACCCGCGCCGCACCCAGCTCTGACCCACGCCGCACCACGCAGGCCGGTCCCCCCGACGGGGGGACCGGCCTGCGTCGTTCTGGGTGCCGCCCGTGTCGCTGCAGGTCAGGGGCTGCGCAGCACGCCCGCCCGGTACCAGTGGTGCAGGATCTCGTAGCCGTTGTCGCCGGTGACCCAGGGCACGGGGGAGTGCTCGGGGGTGGCGTCGGAGGCCAGCGGCCGACCGCCCGCCAGCAGCTGCTCGGCCGGGGTCAGCCGCCGGATCCCCACCCCGGCGACCCGCTCGGGGGCGGCGGAGAGGAACTCGGCGTACAGCGTCGGGTCGTGCTGGCCGTCGTCGCCGACCAGCAGCCACGTGACCTGCGGCAGCTCGCGCGCCAGCCGGGCCAGCGTCTCGCGCTTGTGGGCGCTGCCGTCGCGGAACCAGCCGGTGTTCGTCGGTCCCCAGTCGGTCAGCAGCAGCGGGCCCGGCGGGTACCCGGAGCGGTCCAGGAACCGTGCCAGGGTGGGGGCGACGTTCCACGCGCCGGTGGACAGGTACAGCACGGGCGCACCGGGGTTCTCCGCGACGACCTGCCGGTACAGCTCGGCCATCCCGTTGACCGGCACCCGGGCCCGCTCGTCCAGGACGAAGGAGTTCCACGCCGCGACCAGCGGGCGCGGCAGGCGGGTCACGACCACCGTGTCGTCGATGTCGGACAGCAACCCGGTGACCGGCTCGGGCCCGACCACCACGACGCGGGCGGTCCCGCTGTGCGGCAGCGCCGCCGGCGGCAGCGTCTCCGCGCCGCCCTCGGTGTCGTCCTCGACGAGCTCCACGTCCGGCGGCAGCGCGTCCGCGCCGCCGGACTCCGGGCCCACGGTCAGGACGACCTCGTGCACGCCCGGCGGCAGGTCGATCTCGACCCGCTCGTCCAGGTAGCCCTCGCGGTTGGTGCGCACCACCCGCTCGTGCCCGCCGATGCGGACCGTCACGACGGCGTCGGCGACGGGGACGGTGAGGAAGTTGCGCCACCCCCGGACCTTGCGGAGGTCCTCGCGCTGGCCCTCGCCGGGGGTGTCCTCGCGCCCCAGCAGCACCCGCCCGAAGACGCGCACCCAGCCGGGGCCGCCGTAGCCGGGGTAGGCCAGCGCCCGCGCGTGGTAGCCGCGGCGCCGCAGCCGCGCGCCCGCCAGCCCCTTGACGGCGTCCTCGATGCGCGCGGCCCGGTGCAGGCCGTGCTCACCGGGGCGCGGGGTGAGGTCCCCGCGCAGGTCCTCCAGGTCGCGCCGCGCTTCCTGCACGCGACGCGCCCGGCGCTGGGAGCGGGTCAGAGCGGGCCCGTTGATCACCCGACCGACCCTAACGGGGGTCGAACCCGGCGGCGAGGCGGTCGAAGCCCTCGTCCAGCGGGACCCGCGGTTCCCAGCGCAGCCGCTGCCGGGTGCGGGAGATGTCGAACCAGTGCGCCGTCGACAGCTGCTCGGCCAGGAACCGCGTCATGGGCGGCTCGTCGGGCAGCGCGAACCGCGTCCACACCCGCTCCACGAGGCTCCCGGCGACCTTCGCGGCCGACGCCGGGACCCGCCGCGTCGGCGCCGGCACCCCCGCGGCGGCGCAGATCCGCCCGAACACCTCCGCCACCGTGCGCGGTTCGCCGTTGGTGACGACGAACGCCTCCCCGTGCACGCCGTCGTCCGGCGCGCGGTCCAGGGCCGCGACGAGCGCGTCCACGGCGTTGTCGACGTAGGTGGTGTCGATGAGCGCGGTGCCGTCGTCCAGCAGCGGCAACCGGCCCGCCGCGGCGCGCTCGGCGATGCGCTGCACCAGCTGGGTGTCCCCGGGGCCGAGCACGATGTGCGGGCGGACCGCGACGACGGCGAACCCGGGCGCGTCGGCGGCCAGCGCCAGCAGCTCGGCCTGCGCCTTCGTCCGCGCGTACGACCCGTGTGCGGCGGCCGGGTCGGCCGGGGTGGTGCCCACGCCCACGAGCGCGGACCCGGCGTGCGCCACCGAGGGGGAGGAGACCATGACGAACCGGCCCACCCCGGCCGCGCGGGCCGCCTCCAGCAGGTTCGCGGTGCCGTCGACGTTCGTGGCGACGTACTCCGGGTGCGGGCCGGTCACCGACACCTTCGCCGCCAGGTGCACGACGGCGTCGACCCCGGCGACCGCCCGCGCGCACGCGTCGGGGTCGGTCACCGAGCCCAGGACCTCCTCGAAACCCTCCAGGCCCGCCGGACGGCGCTGCAGCACCCGCACGCCGTCCCCGCGCGCGGCGAACGCGCGGGCCGTCTCCCGGCCGAGCATCCCGCTCGCCCCGGTCACCAGGACCTTCACGCCAGCCTCCCCGCCCGCTCGCCCGCCAGGACCCGCTCGGCCCACGCCGTGACCCGGGCCCGGTCGATCTTGGAGTTGTGCCGCACGTCCGTGGGCAGCGCCGGCACCAGCAGCACCGCGGCGAGGTTGCGGCCGGTGGCCTCCCGCACCGCCTGCGACAGCACCGGGTCGGCCACCGTGGTCCGCCGCACCGGCGCGGTGGCCTCGGCGACCACGACGAGCTGGCGCGCGGCGCGCGGCCCGATCCCCACGAACGCGGCCCGGGCGATGCCGGGCACCTGCTCGGCGCGCTGCTCCACGCCCACCGGGGTCACGACCTCGTCGGCGGTGACCACGACGTGCGCGAGCCGGCCCTCGACCCACACCCGGCCCCGCTCGTCCAGGTGACCCACGTCGCCGGTGCGGTGCCAGCGCCCGGGCCGCACGGCCCCCAGCAGGGTCGGGGAGGGCCGCACGTCGACGCTGGCGGCGTGGGTGGCCCACAGCTGGTCGTAGTGGTCCTTGACGTGCTCGCCGCCCACGACGACCTCGCCCACGACGCCGGGGGTGGTGACCAGGTCGGTCCCGGCGGCGCCGTCGGCGTCCAGCGGGGCGACCGCCACCGTGACGCCCTCGATCGGGCGGCCCACGCAGATGCCCTCGCCCGCACCGGCCTCGAGGATGTCCGACAGGCCCACGTCGGTGGCCGGCAGCACCTCGGTCGCCCCGTAGGGCGTGCGCGGGTCCGCCAGCGGCATGAGCTCGCGCACCCGCTGCAGCAGCGCCGTCGGGACCGGCGCACCGGCCGACAGCAGCGTCGAGACCCGCCCCAGCGCCTGCCGCTGCGCGTCGTCGAGGGCACCGGCGGTGGCCAGGACGTTCACGACGGCGGCGGGGGACAGGAACGCCGAGGTGGCCCCCGCGGCGGCGACGGCGTCGGCCAGTGCGGCCGCCGTCAGCGTCGCCGGCCGCGTCACGTCCATGGCCGGGACGACGCAGGTGGCGCCCAGCGCGGGCCCGAACAGCGCGAACGGCGCGAACGCCGACACCAGCGGCTGACCCGGCCCGATGCGGATGACCGCACCCATGGCCCGCGCCAGCTGCGACAGCTGCGCGTGGGTGTAGACGACGCCCTTGGCCGGGCCGGTGGACCCGGAGGTGAACAGCACCGCGGCCTGCGCCTGCGCCGCCGGCTCGGCGGGCAGCGTGAACCCGGCCGCCAGCCGGTGCGCGCCGGCCTGCGCGACCTGCGGCAGCTCGGCCACCGCGATCCGCTGCCCGGGCCAGCGCAGCGCCCGCGCGGCCAGCAGAGCCTTCGGGACGCCCACGACCCAGTCCACCCCGGCGCCGGTCACCGCCCGCGACAGGCCCCGTACGCCCAGCCCGGCGTCGGCGACGACCGCGACCGCGCCGATGCGCAGCAGCGCGTACAGCGACGCCGTCAGGTCCGCCCCCGGCGGCACCAGCAGCGAGACCCGCTGCCCCGGCCGCACACCGCGCGCGGCGAAACCGGCCGCCAGCTCCCGCGTGCGCCGCCCCAGCAGCTCCCACGACACCGCCCGGGAGGTGCCGTCGGGGCGCATCTCCACCACCGCGGGCGAGCCCGCGACCGACGCCTCGCCCGAGCGCTCCTCCAGCGCCGCCCACAACCGCGGCTCCTGCCCGGCCGGAGCGTCCTGCGGAGCCTCCTGCGGGGTCCCCGGCCCGGAGTCCGCACCGGGGGTCAGCACCCGCTGGTCCAGCCAGCGCAGCACGACCCGCGCGAACGCCGGGTCCTCCGGGGTCAAGTGCGAGGCGGTGGCGAACCGGTGCACGTCGGCGTGCGGGACGCGCTCGCGCCAGTCCCGCAGGAACCACTGCGTGAAGACCGGGTCCCGCGGGCCCCACGTCACCAGCGTCGGCACCCGCGCCGCCGCCAGCCGCGCCACGCCCGCGCTCACGTCCTCCAGCGCCGGCCGGCTCGGGTGGTCCGGCCCCACGGGAACGTCCGCCACGAACGCGTCGATCCCCGCGCGCTCGGCGGCGGTGCCGTACGGGCTGCGGTAGGCGGCCTTCACCGCCGGGCTCAGCGCCGGCCGCGGCAGCGCCAGCGTCGTGCGCAGGAACGCCTCCGACCGCCGCGTCGCCAGCGACCGGACCCCCGGCGCCAGGACCGCCTTCAGCACCCCCGGCGCGCCCGCCTCGGCCGGCCAGCTCGCCGCGGTGTTCGCCACGACCAGGCCCGCCAGCTCGACCCGGGACCCGCCGCCGTGGCGGCCCCCGCGCCGGCCCAGCTCCGCCGCCGCCCAGCCCGAGGCGACGATCCCGCCCCAGTCGTGACCGACCGCCACCACCGGGCCGCTCAGCTCCAGCGCCCCGACCAGACCGGCCAGGTCCTCGATCCGCTCCGCCAGCCGCCGCGTCGTGCCCGTGCGCTCGGAGAAGCCCATCTCCAGCTGGTCGACCGCCACCACGCGCCAGCCCAGGTGCACCGCCGAGGCGGCCGCGGCCAGCCCGCGCCACAGGTACGACCACGTCGGGTTGCCGTGCACGCACAGCAGGGTCCCCACGACGTCGCCCCCGGACGCGTCGGGGGCGGTGTCCAGCACGTGCCAGGTCCGGGTCGTCCCGGAGTGGTCCGGCGCCTGCACCAGCCGCGACCAGAGGGCGTCCCAGCCCGGCAGCCCCGCCGGCGGGATCACCGCGGGCAGTTCGAGCGTGCTCACCAGGCGATCTCGAGCATCGCCGTGTTCAGGCCCGACCCCACGCCCATCGCGATGACCTTGTCACCGGCGGAGAACTCCGGCGCCGACGCCGCCAGCGTCATCGGCAACGAGATCGGGCCCACGTTCCCCCACGTCGGGAACGTCATCGGCACCTTCGCCGGCTCCACCCCGATCCGCTCCACCAGCGTCTCGGTGTGCACCTTCGAGATCTGGTGGATGACGAACTTCTTCGCGTCCCGCCACCCCCACAGCGCGTCCCCGGCCTCGAAGGCGTCCACGACGATCTCGATGCCCTCGGTCAGCATGAGCTTCGCGTCGGTCCGCATGTGGTTCATGTCCCCGATGCACAGCTCGTGGTGCGCGGTGCCCGCCCGCGAGACCCCACCGACGATGCGGTGGCCCTCGGGGTGCTCGTCGGCCCGCCCGATGACCGCCGCGGCCGCCCCGCAGCCCAGCGTCATCGTCGCGAACTCGTTGAGGAAGTCCTTGCGGGTGATGCCCTCGCGCAGCAGACGGGACACCGTGCCCTCGTGCATCGAGCGCACGTCCTCGGCGCCCAGCACCACCGCGTACCGGATCATCCCCGCGTCGATCATCGCCGAGGCCACCTGCACGCCGTTCACCCACGCCAGGCAGGCGTTCGCGATGTCGAAGTTCAGCGCCGACGTCGGCAGGTCCATCCCGTGGTGCACGCTCGTGGCGACCGCCGGCTCCAGGTGCGGGCGCGTCACGGTCGTGGAGATGACCATCCCGACCTCCGAGGCGTCCACCCCGGCCTCCGACAGCGCCTTCGCGCCGCACTCGGCGGCCACGTCCGAGGCCCGCTGACCCGGCGCCCACCAGCGGCGCTCCTGCACGCCGGCGACCTTCTGCAGCAGCCCGGGCCGCAGGCGCAGACGCTCCAGGGTGGGGGCCAGCACGTCGTCGAAGTGCGACGACGGCACCACCACCGGCGCCTCGACGTGCGAGATCGACAGCAACGCCGCGTTCGCCGGCGCGAACGTCGAATTCCCCTGGAACGGCGAACCCACGCGGTGCGCGGAGGCGGTCTCGGAGCTGGAAGGGTCGAACAAGGGCTTCCCCGATCTGGTCGTCGGCCGCGCGGCGGTGGCTCACCGTGCCGGATCCACCGTCCACCAGCGAGCGGCAGGGCCACCCGCGCGGCGGGAACTCAGGTTAACCGCCGCTGCCCGCGGCGCTCGCCGAGGTCACCCCCGACCACCCGTGCCCCCGCCGCGACCCGCCGCGGCCCGCGCCGCCAGCACGGCGGACGACGCACGCTCCAACGCCTCGCGGGCCCCCGCCAGTTCCGCCCGCGACGGCGCCACCCGCGCGAAGCACGCCCGCTGCACCACCGCGACCGCCCGGCCCACCTCGTCCGACACCCCGTCCCACACCTCCACCAACGCCCCGGCGGCCCCCGGTGTGAGGTCCGGTCCGCGACCGGGGGCCGCCACCCGCCGCCACCAGTCCTCCAGCCCCTCCGCCGGGCCCCGCCGCCACGGCCCGGGGCAGGCCGTCTCGAACCCCTCCCACGCCAGCAGCAGCGCCCGCACCGCCGGGTCGCCGCGGCGCACCCCGGACCGGGCCGCCACCGCGACGGCCGGCGGGACCGCCCCGTGCCGCGACCGGCGCCCGGCCCGCCGCAGCAGCCACCACACCGCCCCGGCCGTCCCGGCCAGGGCGGCGGCCGCCACCACCCGCGCCGCCGGGTCCGCCAGCAGCTGCGCCACCCGCTCCCGCAGCCACGACCACGCACCCCCGCCGCCGGCCGCCACCAGCGGCGCCCCCGCCGTCGGGTCCGAGGACACCCACCCCGTCCCCGGCACCCACACCTCCACCCACGCGTGCGCGTCCGCGGACCGCAGCACCCGCCGCGACCCCTCGACCTGCCCGCCGGAGAAGCCGGTGACCAGCCGCGCCGGGTACCCCGCGGCCCGCAGCAGCACCACCTGCGCGCTCGCGAACTGTTCGCAGAACCCGACCCGGTCGGTGAACAGGAACGCGTCCACCGCGTCCACCCCGGCGCCCGGCACCGGCGCGTCCAGGGAGTACCGCGCCACCGACCGCAGGTGCGCCGAGACCGCCCGCGCCGCCGACACCGCGTCCCGGCCCGCGGTCAGCTCCCGCCCCAGGTCCCGCACCCGCGTCGGCACCGACGCCGGCAGCGCCAGCCACCGCCCCGCCTCCACCGGCGCGCCCGCGCCCCCCGGCGCGCCGTCGAGGGCGCCGTCGGGAGGTCCGTCCAGCGGGTCGTCGAGGGAGGTCACCACCCGCGACGCGACCCGGTACGGCGCGCCCGCGCCGGCCACCACCAGCCCGGACCCGCTGTCCAGCACGCGGTCCGGCGACGTCAGCGCCACCGGCGACCCGGCGCTGACCACCGCCGGGTACCGCCCCAGCACCACGACGTCGTCCACCCGCCCGGTCTCCGACGCCCCGTCCTCCGGCACCGCGGAGTACTCGGTGCCGCCGGCCCCGGAGGCGCCGACCGTCCACGCCACCGGGTTGCCCGACGACGACCACGACCGCCCGTCGTACACGTCCAGCACCCCCGCCCGCCACAGCGACGGCGAGCCCGCCGGCACCGACAGCAGCCGCGTCCCCGGCAGCTCCCCGCGCGCCGACAGGTCCAGCGTCCCGCCCGCGTACGCCTGCGCCGACCGGGCCACCGACCCCTGCGACCCCTGCGACCCCGCCCCCGGGGACCCGGCCCACCCACCGCCGGAGGGCACCGGCACCAGCAGGAACAGCACCAGCCCCGCGACCGTCGCCGCGGCCGCCGCCCGCGCCGCCCGCCGCACCACCACCGCCCGCACCGGCCGGTGCGGCACCGAGCAGGCCGTCGCCGCCAGCACCGACCCCCACACCAGCACCAGCGGACCGGCCAGCGCGCCGGAACGCTCCACCGGGGACCCCGCCGCCGCCACCGACACGAGCACCGCCAGCGCCAGCACCAGCCGCAGCTCCCGCACCGTCCGCACGGTCGCGAACTGCCGCACCCCCACCGCGCACGCCACCACCGGCCACACCGCCGCCGCACCCCCGTCGGCCACCACCGGGGGCAGCCACGCGGCGCTCGCGAGGGCGCCGCCGACCCCGGCGAGCTGGGCGCCGACGCGGTGCCCGCGCAGCAGCGAGGCCACGACGACCGCCGCCGCCGTGGTCAGCACCGCCGCGGCCGGGACGCCCCCGGCGACGACCAGGCCCAGGACCGCCGCGACGAGCGCGACGCCCGCGCAGCGCAGCGCCGCCGCGGGCGGGACGTGGGAGGCCAGCAGGTCGGGGACGTCCCCGGGGACGGTGCCGGGGCTGGACCGGGGGCCGTTCACGCCGACCGCCAGCCGTCGGCGCCGGCCACGACGACGCGGCCGTGGGGGCCCGCTGCCCGCCGCGCGCGGTCCAGCGCCGACGCGACGGCCGGCGGGGTGGGGGAGGGCTGGGCGGCGGCGAGCACGTCCAGCGCGGCGGCCCCCTCGGCCGCCCGCGGCGACGGCGCGGCACCGTCGAGGACCGCGACGCGCCGGCCGGCGCGTCGCTCGGCCTCCAGCAGCGCCGCCACCTGCCCCAGGACGTCCTCGAAACCCGCCGGGGACGTCGGCAGCACCACCACGAGCAGCCCCTCGGGGGCCGCTTCGCGCTCGACGACGACCAGCGCCGGGCCACCGGGCCCACCGCCGCGGCGGGCGCTGGTCCGCCGGTGCACGGCCGAGGCCCGGTCCCCGGTGCGGAAGGGCCGGAGCGCGGCCAGGTCGTCGGCGCCCGCGCGCGGCGCCGGGACCGGCAGCGCCGGCACCGTCGTCGGCGCGGGGTGCACGGCCACCACGGCCGGCGCCGCCGCCCACCGGCGCTGCAGGTGCACGCCGAGCACGTCGGCGGCCTCGACCAGGACGACCGGGCCGGCGCTGACCCCGCGCGAGCGCGCCGCCCGCGGCAGCCGCAGCTCCACGGCCTGCCCGGCGGCCAGGTCCGGCACCCCGGCGTGCGCCGGCGCGAAGCCGTCACCGCCCAGGTGCAGCACGACGGCCGGGCAGGGGCGGGAGGAGGTGTTGCGCACCCGCACGACGTGCTCGACGTCCTGACCGGCCCGCGCCCGCGGCGGGACCCGCACCGACACCGCCAGCGCCGTCACCGGCGGCGCGGTCAGCACCGACAGCGCCGTCACCGCCAGCAGCAGGCACGCCACCAGCGCCAGCCACCGGTTGCCGACGCCGAGGGACAGCACGAGCAGCGCCGGACCGGCCGTGGCCAGCGCGATGGGCCGCACCCGCACCCGCGGCCGGGCGGGGTGCTGGTCCAGGAGGCGCTCGGGCGCGGGGTCGTGCGCGGGGCCGGGGGCCGCGCTCACCGCCGCAGGTCCACCGGCACCGAGCCCGCGAGACCGGCGGCCAGCCGCTCCTGCGTGAGCGTGCGGGCGGCCGTGCCGTCCTCGGCGAGGAGGGTGTGCCCGTCGCCGGGCACGAGCCGGTGCGCCAGCACGGGCACCACCAGCGCCTGCACGTCCTCGGGCACGACGTGGTCGCGGCCGGCGAGCAGCGCACGGCCCTGCGCGCAGCGGACCAGCGTCACCGCCGCCCGCGTCCCCGCCCCCAGCTGGACCCGCGGGTCGGTGCGGGTGGCCCGGCACAGCCGCACGGCGAGGTCGAGGACGGCGTCGGCCACGTGCACCGCCGCGGTCGCCCGCTGCAGGTCCAGCAGGCCGGCCAGGTCCAGGACGGGGGACAGGTGCTCGGGGCGGTTCCCGCCCAGCTGCTCGCGCACCACCTGCCGCTCGACGTCCTCGTCCAGCGGCCCGAGCACCACCCGGACCGCGAACCGGTCCAGCTGACCCTCCGGCAGCGGGTACGTGCCGTGCTGCTCGACGGGGTTCTGCGTGGCGACCAGCACGAACGGGTCCGGGAGCCGGTGGCGCACCCCGTCGACGGTGACGACCCGTTCCTCCATGGCCTCCAGGAACGCCGACTGCGTGCGCGGGGAGGTCCGGTTCAGCTCGTCGACCAGCACGACCGGGGCGAAGACCGGCCCCGGCACGAACCGGAACCCGCCCGTCGCCGGGTCCCACACCCCGGACCCCGTCACGTCCGCCGGCAGCAGGTCGGCCGTGGCCTGCACCCGCCCGCACTCCGCGCCCAGCGACGCCGCGAACGCCGTCGCCAGCGTCGTCTTCCCGCTGCCGGGCACGTCCTCGACCAGGACGTGCCCGCGCGCCAGCACCGCCGTCACGAGCAGCTCCACCGCACCCCGCCGGCCCCGCACGACCCGCTCGACCCCGTCGACCAGGGCCCGCGCCCGGGCGCAGGGGTCGGCGGCGGGGTGCGGGTCGGTCACGGCGCGGCTCACCCGGTCCGCATCGGCACCCCGCCCGGCCCACCGGACGACCGGTCCCCCGGGCGGAGCAGTGGCGAGGACGACCTGCCTGCCGTGCTAGGGTTTTCCTCGTTCGCACGGGGAGAAACACCCGAGCGGGCACCACTCGTCCGGGTGGCGGAATAGGCAGACGCGCTAGCTTGAGGTGCTAGTCCACGTATAGTGGGTGGGGGTTCAAGTCCCCCCTCGGACACTCGTTGAGACAGCGACGAGACAGGCTCTGACCGGCATTCGTGCAGGTCGGGGCCTTTTTCGTCGTTCGACCCCGTCTGCCCACGTCCGTGGGGACGGCCGGGTTCGAGACGGCGTCCACGTCCCGCGGTCGCCCGGGGACGCCGGGGTTCGCGCGCACCTGCGGTGGGCCCCGGGCCCCGCCGAGCGACCAGCCCTTCCCCGCCGTGGAGCTGATGGCGGGCGGAGTGGTCGGAAGGTGCCGGTGCGCACCTCGTGCACGCCCGTCGCGGAGGAGACGCAGGGTCCGGCCCTCAGGACGACACGGTGCTGTGAGGTGCGGTTCTCGAGCAAGAACATCAGAATTTCAGTTATCGGAGTCAATAGCGATAAGGATCCTGTTTCGGGGAAATGAACTTCCTTGCCGGGGAAGACCCTCCCGCAGCAGAACGAGGACGCTGTCGTCCCACGGCGTCGGACGACAGCGTCCTGGAAGGGCCCGGGAGCGGTGGAGGAGCGCACGTGGTGCAGATCGAAGCGGGCCCGCCCCTCTGGTCGGGGACGGCGGCGCACAGGTCGACCGACTAGGGCGTGTCCCGCGGATCTCGCAGCTGCGTGATCAGGATCCAGTGGGTGGAGGAGGCCGTGGTGAGGCTACTGACAGGCGTGGGCGCAGAGGGAGCCGCTGCTGCCACCGGTGGTGCAACGAGTCGGGCGCTGGCGGGATCAGCCAGGCCCTCAACGCCATCGTGTGGAACCTGCAGGACTTCGGAGACCGGGCCGTCGAGGGAGAATGCCTCGGACGCGCCCGCGGAGGGCTGATGTCCACGCTGCACCTGGCTGTCGACGCCTTCGGATCGCCGCTGGCGGCGACCTCGACATCGAGATCCGCAAGACCCGCACCGGGTCGTTCTCCCCGACGCGGCTGCACCCGCGCCGGCGCATCGACCGGGCCCTGCACGCCGTCGTCACGGAGGCATACGTCCACGGTGTCTCGACTCTCGAGGTCGACGACCTCGTCGAAGCTCTGGGCGTCGACTCCGGGGTCTCCAAGAGCGAGGTGTCGCGGATCTGCGCCGACTCGGACGCCGAGGTCGAGGCATTCCGGACCCGTGCCTTGGACGGCCAGGCCACCCCGTACGTGGTCTTGGACGCGACGTGCTGCAAGGTCCGTGTCCGCGGCCGGGTCGCGTCCCAGGTTGTGGTGATCGCCACCAGTGTCACCGCGGACGGTCATCGGGAAGTACCGGGCTGCACCGTGGGTGATGCGGAGACGCTGGACTTCTGGAAGCAGTACCCGACGTCCCTGCGTGACCGCGGCCTGCACGGGGTCCAGTTGGTGATCCCCGACCAGCATCGCGGTCTGGTGTCGGCGATCGAGCAGTCCACGGCGGGCGCGAGCTGGCAAGGATGCCGCGTCCACCTCATGCGCAACGTGCTGGTGGAGGTCGCCAAGGAGCAGTCCGATGCGGTCGCGGCGATGGTCGGGGCCATCTTCGCCCAGCCCTCGGCCGCCGCTGTCGGCGAGCAGGTCCGCGTCGTCGCCGACAACCTGCGCAGCAAGTTCCCCGTCGTGGCCGACTCGCTCGATGTCGAACAACCCGCGTGAACGCCTGAACCGGGAGGTCGAGCGTCGTACCCACGTCGTGGGCATCCTCCCCAACGCTCAGGTGCTGCTGCGGCTGTCGACGTACGCCCTGATCGAGGCCCACGATGAGTGGCGGAGCGGGGAACGGCGCTACCTCTCAAGCGTCGATCAGCGTTGCCGATCCCGTCGGCACCGACCGTCTGGCCGGCGCCCGCGCTGCGCGCGGACGACGACACGACCACCACGCTCGACACGGCCACCGCGGTCACGGCAGAGTCCGGATCCGCAGCGCTTCACGCGCGAGGAGCTACACCACTGCAGGGGACGTCATCGCGGCACCAGCATCGCGCGCTGCCTGAGCGACAACGGCTCCAACCACCGCTCCGGCGACTTCGCCGCCGCGCTGGCCGCGACCGGCACCGCCCACCAGCGCACCCGGCCCCACCGGCCGCAGACCGACGGCAAGGTCGAACGCCTCCACCGGACTCCGGCGACGGAGTGGGCCTACGTCCGGCCTCACTCCTCCGAAGCCGCTCGTCGCCGCGCCTCGCCGACCTGGCTGCACATCGACAACCACCACCGGCACCACACCGCCCTCGGCGGGCTACCGCCCGCCTCGCGGGTCACCAGCCTCAGTGGTCAGGACACCCGGAGGTGAGGGTGCACTCGGACACGGGCAGCCGAGTCCGCTCGAACCGCTACGTCCGCGAGCTCCGCACAGTTCAGGCACCATGGGCGGTGGGCCGGGTGGGCACGTGCGCCGACAAAGCCGTGATGGAGGCGTTCCTCTCGCTGCTGCTCCTGGCACGAGCTCACGAGCCGCTCGATGCGGTGGTGATCGCCGCTGGCGCTGTGCGCTCGGCGGCGTGGCCCAGCCGGACGGCTCCCAGTTCACCGCATCCCTGGCGGGTTGGGCGCGCAGCTCGCACGGTCACGCTCTGACCCAGGTCGTTCCAGCCGGTCTCAGCCATCCAGGTGCCTGTGTTCGCCGTGCGGATCGAGAAGTCGGGATCGCTCTGGACGGAGGCGTCCGGCGAGGGGAGCTCCAGGTAGGCGTCGTACTTCCCCTTGGGCACACCGCAGGGTTCGGCGGTGATGACCGTGGTGGTGCCGGGGGCCCAGTCCCGGGCATCAGCGGGTGAGGTCGAGCCCTCGCCGCCCGTGAACGGGACCGCCCAGGCGCCCTTGTCGTTCCGCAGGACTAGACGTGCGGGGCGCTCGTTGTACGGGGCGGCCCATCCCTCGTTGCGGACCTCGACTTCGACGGTGGCTGAGCTGCGCTCGCGGGGAAGCCCCGCGGTGACGGTGCTGTCTTCGAGCACGAACCGGTAGCCGAGCCGCTTGGCGGTCTCCTCGATGCCGGCCTGACCCCACGAGTTCAGGACGTCCTGGTTGTAGTCCCGGTTGAGGTAGCTGAAGTGGTAGCGAGCCATCAGCGTCGAGGCGCTTCCCCACTCCGACTTCGGGGGGTTCACGGTGCAGGTCTCACCCCCCATGGGGACGTACCGGGTATCCGCTGCGAGGTAGTCCTCGTCCAGCGCGAGCGGGCTGGACAGGAAGGTGCCGAAATCGTCCGGGCTGGCGAGGAAGCAGTCGTTGTGGTGTCCCACGCGCGCCAGGTCCGTTCCGTCGTAGGCCTGACCAGGGGTCAGTGCCCCCTCCTCACCGGTGGGGACGCCCAGAACAGTCTGCTTCATGTACATCGTGCGCACTTGCAGAGTCCGGTCGTCGGGCAGCTCATCCAGGAGAGCCTGCACAACGGCAGCCCTCTTCGCCCAGTCCTCCTCCGTGACGACACCAGGGTTGGCCGGGTCAGCGGCGAAGTGGTCGGTGTAGTACCCCTCCCCCCACAAGCCCACGAAGCCTGACTGGACAGTGGCGATGACGTCGGCGTTCGCGCGCAGCAGCGGCCCGAGCTGCTCGATGTGGGAGAGGACGACGTCGAGCGTCGCGTCGCCGTAAGGGGGTGAGTAGGGCCAGGCGTCACCCTGGGCGTAGGCGAAGCGGACGATGACGGAGACGCCGGCCTCACGAGCGCTCGCCAGGTCGGCCTCCACCTTCGACAACCATCGCGGATCGAGCGTCGGCGTGGCGGCGAACTTCTCCAGGTAGAAGACGCGCAGGATCTGGGTGACCCCGTCGTCCCGGTAGCTGCGCAACGTCGCGGCATCCAGGGGCGTGTACCCCGAACCGTCGGCGCGGTAGTGGGTCTCGGTGTGGCGGTAGAAACCTCGCTGCGGGTTGGCGATGGTCTCGTCGCTCGGCTGGTAGGTGACGGTGTTCGAGTGCCTGTGCCCGGGACCCGTCCCCGTGCCGGCCGTGGCGCTGGCGGAGGGGACGAGGAGGAGACCGAGCGTCACGGCGGTGGCAGTGCGCAGGCGAGGACCTCGCAGGGGGCGGTCGATGGTGGGAGGGGTGTCGGCCATGCCGGAGAGTATTGGTTCAGGTGTGCCGTGGATCACAGGTGTGGGGCGAAAACGCTCACTGCGGATGAGTGGACAGCGACTCAGAGACCGCGCCGGGCACGGGAGCGCCGGCTGTCCCACCCGGAAGCTGACGCCTCGGCATGACGGGTCCGCTGGTGCAGCCTCGCCCGGCGACAGCGGTTGCGAACGGGGGGATTCGGCGCCCACTTGGCCTGGTGGTCGGCAGTGTGCGGGTCGGCGCGCAGGGTTCGGCGCGAACCGCGTGCTGGTGAGTGCACACGGCGTTCTGCTCACTGGAGGTGCGCTGGTCCACGAGTTCCCACCACGTGCACTCGTGTGCCCAGCGCGCGGACCCGTTGCAGTTCCTCGCGGGAGGCCTGCCGTCGGTCGCGAGGTCTCCGGTGTCACTGACCCCGGTGGCTCTGGCTCACGTGCTGCGGCGGGTCTTCGGAGAACCGGTCACCACGGCGGCCCGCTGAGAGCGATGGGTCATGACCGCGTTGATGCGGGCCCCCTCCCTTCACGCGTTGTGGCTCCACCCCGGCGCTGACGTCGTCTGCCCCCGGGATGGTCACGTCCACGTTGACGGAGGCGAAGGCACTCCCGGCCGACGAGCCGACCAGTTCGAGGGAGTGCGGCCGCACTGTCCCGCCCGTCATCAAGGCGCGAGGGTTCGGTCGTAGGAGCAGCTCAGCGGCTGTGGTCCGCGAGTTCGTGGTGATCGTCAGAGCGCCGCGTCACGGCAACTCGCGTGCGACGCCGGCGGCCGTCGTTCCCCCGCCGAGGGCGGTGGCGCAGGAGCCCCTGGGGCAGGAACGTCGCCGCCCGACGGGCGATGAGCTGCTCGACGTGGCGCGACCGACCAGTGCGCAGGCGCATCGGGAGTTCCGCCGCCGGAGCCGACCTCCGGGCACCGCCGTGGGCGGGCGTCGGCATCCCCTGCTCCTCGGGTCGACCAGATCGCGATGGACGGTGGCCTCGGAAACGCTCAGCCCACGGACCGGTTGCTGCAGGCGAACGACGCCGTGCTCGTCCGACAGGGACAGGATCGCGAGCAGGTGGGCAGATCGCCCGCCGGACGCGGGGTGCGGTCCGGTCGGGGGAACGTCGGGGGAAGCAGTCACCACCGCAGGGCGACCCGATCAGCCGAGTGGTTGTCGCGCGCAGGAGGTGAGCCGCTCACGCACCCCCCACCCCTCGTCGCGCTCCCCACCGCAGGCCCCGGCCGACCCGCCACCTGGCGGGCGTGGTCACCGCGGCTGGTGTCCCTGCGTCGCGCGGCGGACGGGTCGATCGGGGCTGCGGCGAGGGAACCAGGGCCTCAGCCGGCGTCGCCCGCGGTGTTCGGCTCGCGGTGCGGCGGACGACGGACCTCGCCACCGCCTGGTCCGCGTCCTCCCTCCCCGACCCGTCCGTCGTTCCCCGCCTGCCTCCTCTCGGATCCGCCGCGAACCTGGCGGCGGAGGGGACGGTGCCGCTGCTCGGGCCCAGCACCGCGCGCAGCGGGGGATCGAGCAACTGCGACGTGCACGGACGCGGTTCCCCGCCGAACGGGACCACGGCCCGGTCCGGGGAGGCGTCGACCGCCGCGGACAGGAACGCGCCCCGGTGCGGCGAACCGCGCGAACACTCCCGGGCGCAGGAGGTCGAGGGACCGGGCGAACCGCTCGACCCCCAGGGCCGGGGCGGCCGGAGGTCGGTCGGCCCTCGGCGCCTCCCGCAGGACCTCGGGGTCGGGGTCGGCGCCGGGGTCGGTGTCCGCGCCGTTCACGCCTCGTCCAGCAGGCGCAGCAGCCGCTGCACCTCCCGGGCCACCACCGCACGGGCGGGTGCGACGTACTCGCGGGGATCGACGAGCGCGGGGTCGGCGTCGAGCACCTCGCGCACGACCCGGGTGAACAGGCCGTTGAGGTGGTTCGAGATGTTCACCTTGGTCATGCCCGCCCGCACGGCCGCCGACAACTGGTCGTCGTCGACGCCCGAGGAGCCGTGCAGGACGAGGGGGACGGGGACCACCGCCGCGAGCGCGGCCACCAGCTCCAGGTCGAGGGTGGCGACCCGCTCGGTCATGGCGTGCGAGCTGCCGACAGCCACGGCCAGGCTGTCGACCCCGGTGGCCGTCACGAACGACGCGGCCTGGGCGGGGTCGGTGCGCGCTCCGGGAGCGTGCACACCGTCCTTGCCGCCGACCTCCCCGAGCTCCGCTTCGACGGGGACGCCGTGCGCGTGGCAGTGCTGGACGACGTCGCGGGTGACGCGGACGTTGTCCTCGTAGGGCAGGTGGGAACCGTCGAACATGACGCTGTCCACCCCGAGGGCCACCGCCCGGTGGACGAGGTCGACGTCGTCGGCGTGGTCGAGGTGGACGATCGCCGGCACCGGGGACCGCCGGGCGAGGGCGAGAGTCGCAGCCGTCAGCGGTTCCAGCGCGCCGTGGTAGGCGATGCAGTTCTGGCTGATCTGCAGGACGACCGGGACGCCGGCCCGCTCGGCGCCGTCGACGATGGCCTCCGCGTGCTCGAGCAGGACGACGTTGAAGGCGCCGATGCCGCTGCGTCCGCTGCGGGCGTGCTCCAGGGCAGCGACGACGGGGGAGTCGAGGAGGGTCGACACGGGGGCTCCGTTCTCAGCCGGGGAAGGGGTCGGGCGGGGTGGGTGTCGTCGCCGCGTGCGGGGACGAGGAGAGACGCGGGGCTGCGGGAAGGCCGGGGAGGCGTGCGTCGAGGGCGGCGAGGTCGTTCGGCTCGACCTCTCCCGCCGAGCAGGCTCGCTCAGCGCAGCACCACGGGCAGCGGTGCCCCGCCCCGCGGGCCCCCGCGTGTCGACCCGCGCCGATGAGCTCGGTGACGTGCGCGGGGGTGGCGCCGGGGGGGCGGTGATCCCGAGACGACGAGGACGCCGCCGTCCTCGCAGCTCTGCGCCACCCGCTCGTGCAGCTGCGCCCACGCCTGGCGGGAGAGGTGCGGTCCGGCTTCAGCGAGCACGGTGGGGTGCTCGTCGTCGACGAGTATGACGGTGCTGCGGGTCTCCTCGGCGATCTCGACGATGTGGGCGGGGATGCCCTCCGCGGCCAGCACCTGGGTGATCCAGCGTCCCGCAGCCCCGCCCAGGGGGTGCACGGCGACGACGTCGGTCCCGAGCGTGCGCAGGACCCGGGCGACGTTGAGGCCTTTGCCCCCATCCGCTGCCGCGGCACCTGGTAGGTGGTGTCGACGGCGGGGTCGGGCGTCACCACCGTCACCCGAGCCATGAACCCCTCCGGGCGGTGCGGCCGAGCGTCGCCTCCCCGGCGCCCCCGGAGAGGCGGAACTCCACGAGGTCGGCGGGTTCCCCGGCCTGCAGGTGGGGGACGGGCAGTCCGAGCGTGCGCGCCGCGACGGTGCTGGTGAGGCTCACGACGTCGGGCACCGGGGTTCCCCGGCGCAGCAGGCGGAGCGCGGCGAGAGCCAGCGGTGTGGTGCTCCCGGCCAGTGAGGAGCCGTCGGCCAGTTCGGCGACGCCGTCGCGGACCCGGACGGCGGACCCGGCGAGCACGTGGTCGCCGTCGCCGAGGCCGGTGGCGGCCATGGCGTCGGAGACGAGGCAGGCCCGGCCGCGGGTGCTGCCCAGCGCGAGGTCGAGGACGGTGTCGTGCAGGTGGTGGCCGTCGGCGATGAGTTCCACGCTGACCCGCTGGTCGTCGAGAGCGACCCCCACGGGTCCGGGACGGCGGTGGTGCAGCGGCGGCATGCCGTTGAAGAGGTGGGTGGCGACCCGGGCGCCGGCGTCCAGGCACCGCCGCACGGTGTCGGTGTCGGCGCCGGTGTGACCGATCGCCACGACCACGCCGGCGTCGACGAGGTGGGCGACCACGTCGGGGGCTCCGGGAAGTTCCGGGGCCAGCGTCACCATCCGCACGGTTCCGGAACCGGCGCTGAGCAGCGCTTCGGCATCGCGGCGGCGCGGGTGGCGGAGCAGCGCGGGGTGGTGGGCTCCGCGCTGCGCGGGTGCCAGCCAGGGTCCTTCGAGGTGGAGGCCCGCCAGGTCGCCCGCGGCGACCACCGGTGCGAGTTCGGCCAGGCGCCGCAGGGTGTCGTTCAGCGGGGCCGTGGCCAGGGAGGCCAGCAGCGTGGTGCTCCCCGCGCGGTGGTGGTGCTGCAGGGCGGGTCCGGGGTCCGTGCCCGGCGTCGCGAAGTCCACTCCGACCGCTCCATGCACGTGGGGATCGAGGCAGCCGGGGATCACCGTGTCGAGGACGAGGTCCGCGGGGCGGGGGGCCTCCCCGCGGCCACGCTCGAGAACGCGCGGGCCGTCGACGTGCAGCCACCCGGGTCCGTCGAACCCGTCACCGCACACCAGGCGGCGCGCGGCGACCAGGCAGCTCACGAGGTACCGGCCGCGACGTGGTCCGCGGCGAGCATCGCAGCGCCCCGGGCGGCCGCGGTGTCGCCGTGCAGGGCGGGGACGAGGCGCGGTCGGCGCAGACCGGGGACGCGGGCCGCCAGGGCCTGGCGCAGCGGGACCAGCAGCAGGTCGCCGGACAGGGCCAGCCCACCGCCGAGCACGAGGGTGCTCGGCGCCGCGGTGGCGACGAGGCCGGCGAGGGCCTGGGCGAGCACGTCGACGGTCTCCCGCCACACCCGCTGGGCGGCTGCGTCACCGGCGGCCGCGGCGGCGGCCGTCTCACGGGCTCCGGCGCGTCCGGCTCGCCGGGCGGTGGCGGAGGCGGAGGCGACCTCCTCGACGCGCAGACCCTGGAAGGGGCCGTCGGCGAGGACGAGTTGGCCGATCTCACCGGCCCAGCCGCCGGCGAGGAGGGGAGCGCCGTCGATGAGGACGGCGGCGGAGATGCCGGTGCCGATGGCGACGAACGCCACGACTCCCGCGGCGTCGCGCGCCGCGCCGGTCCTGGCTTCGGCCACGGCGCCGGCGCGCACGTCGTGGCTCAGCACCACGGCGGGGCCGAGCGCTCCGCGCAGCAGCGGGCCCATCGGCAGGTCGCGCCAGGCGAGGTTGACCGCGTGGACCGCCGTGCCGCGGGCCTCGTCGACGATGCCGGGCAGGGCGACTCCCAGCGGCTGCCCCGCCTGGTGGCCCAGGCGGGCGGCGACGTCGGCGACGGCGGCGACCACTCCGGTTCCCGTGGGGTCGGGGACGGGGGTGGAGGTGCGGTGCTCGTGCAGCACCGTGCCGTCACCGGCCAGGCGCAGACCCTTGATGGTCGTGCCGCCGACGTCGATCCCGAAGCCCCCTCCGGGGGAGAGGACCGCGGAACTCACGCGAGGATGACCGAGCGGGTCAGCGACCGGGGACGGTCGGGGTCGAGCCCGCGGCGGGTGGCCATCGCCACGGCGAAGCGCTGGGCGACGACGAGGGCGGCTTGCGGGTCGAGGTCGTGCTGCACGGAACGGGCGCCGGTGGCGGCGACGTCGTCGTCGAGACCGGCGGGCGCGACTCCGAAGGACCACACCAGGCGGCCCGGTTCGGCGATGGCGATGGGGCCGTGGCGGTAGTCCATCGCGGGGTAGGCCTCGGCCCAGAACTGCGCCGCTTCGCGGGTCTTCAGCGCCGCCTCGTGGGCCAGGCCCACGGTCCAGCCGCGGCCGAGGAAGGTGCACTGCTCAGCGGAGAGCAGGTCGCCGAGGTCGACGTCCAGCGCGGCGACGCCGTCGGCGACCAGCGCGTCGACGTCGAGCAGGGCGGGGTCGGTGAGGGCGAGCCCGGCGCGCAGCAGGGTCAGGGCGGTGGTGGCGAAGCGGGTCTGGACGACCGACTCCTCCTCGGCGAAGGGCAGGCCGACGACGGCGGTGGCGACCTGGGCCGCGGGGCTGTCGACGACCGCGGTCACCAGCGTGGCGGGGGTCCGGAGGGCGGCGAGCAGGTCGATGACCTCGGTGGTGGTGCCGGAGCGGGAGATGGCGACGACGCGGTCGTAGTCGCGGCCGGGAGGGAACTCGGAACCGGCGAAGGCGTCGGTGAGGCCCTGGCCGGCCTGCTCGCGCAGGACGGCGTAGCTCATGGCGATGAACCAGCTGGTGCCGCAGCCGACGACGGCGACGCGTTCGCCGGGGCGGGGGAGGGAGTCGGCGGCAGTGGTGGCCAGGGCGGCGGCGCGCCGCCAGACGTCCGGCTGGGAGGCGATCTCGGCGTCGACGAACGTGGAGGGCATCGGTCTCTTCCCGCTGGCGGCCCGCTACCGCGCTGAGTGCGCGAGTGCCTGACCGTTCTTGAGTGATACATCCTCAATCTGAGCAGGATTGAGCAGCGACGTCAATGCCCGGCGTGCGATGCTGGTCCCCCAGCGAAGGAGGCCCGGACGTGACCGCCCAGCAACGCCTCAACCAGGTGCTCGAGCTCGTCATCGAGCGCGGCAACGTCGCCATCGCCGAGGTCTCCCAGGTCCTGGGCGTCTCCACCGCCACCGCGCGCCGGGACCTGAACCTGCTCGCCGAGCAGCGCCTGGTGACCCGCACCCACGGCGGCGCGGCGGTGCTCGGCACGGGCTACGAACTGCCGCTGCAGTACAAGATCGTCCGCCAGGCCGACGCCAAGCAGGCCATCGCCCGCGCCGTGGCCGACCTCGTGGCGCCCGGCGACTCGGTGGGCCTCAACGGCGGGACGACGACGACGGAGGTCGCCCGTACGCTGGGATCCAGCGAACGGCTCGGATCCACGGGTGCCGCAGCGGGTGTCACCATCGTGACGAACGCTCTGAACATCGCCTACGAGCTGTCGGTGCGCGAACACGTGAAGATCGTCGTGACCGGTGGAGTGCCGCGCAGCCAGTCCTACGAACTCGTCGGCCCTCTCGTCGGATCGTCCCTGCGCGACTTCAGTCTCGACCTCGCCGTCCTCGGGGTCGACGGTCTCACCGCCCGCTTCGGGGCGACGACGGTGCACGAAGGGGAAGCCGAGGCGAGCCGGCAGATCGCCGCGGTGGCCGGTCGGGTCGTCGTGGCCACCGACGCGACGAAGCTCGGGCGCACGACCTTCGCCCGGATCTGCCCCCTGGAACGCATCGACGTCCTGGTGACCGACGTCGCCCCCGCCCCGGAACTCGCCGCGGAGCTCGCCGCTGCCGGTGTCGACGTCGTCGTCGCCTGACCCGACCGACCGTCCCCCGCCACACCCCGCCGTGGCGGCTTCCGTTGTTGCGAGCGTGTTTCGTCGGCGGCAACCCCTAGGCGAACCCTGACGAGGCAGCTACTGTCACTTCATGCTTTTTTGGCAGCCACAAGTGACAAGTTCGCTCAACGGCGAGAATCGATGATCACGTCGGACCTCCGCGTCGCGGTGATCGGGACCGGGGCCCGTTCGGTCATCGGGCTGCACGTCCCGACCGCACGCCCGGGTGCCCGCGTGAGCGCGGTCGCCGACACCGCTCCCGAGGGGCGGGCGCACGCCGCTGACGTCTTCCCCGGCGCCACGGTCCACCCCGGTCACCGCGCGCTGATCGCCGCCGGCGGGGTGGATGCCGCCATCGTCACCACCCCGGACCACACCCACGCCGACATCGCCGTCGACCTCCTGCGCGCCGGGATCGCGGTCTACCTCGAGAAGCCCCTGGCCACGACCCTGCCCGACGCCGACCGCGTCCTGCTCACCGCGGCCGAGACCGGCACCCCCCTCTACGTCGGGCACAACTTCCGCCACGCCGCCGTCGTCCGGACCATGCGCGGGATCATCGAGCGCGGGGAGATCGGCGAGGTCAAGTCGATCTGGGTCCGCCACTTCGTCGGGCACGGGGGGGACTACTACTTCAAGGACTGGCACGCCGACCGCCGCCGGACGGGCTCGCTGCTGCTGCAGAAGGGCAGCCACGACATCGACGTCATCCACCACCTCGCCGGCGGCTACGCGCGCCGCGTCGTCGGGATGGGCGACCTCGTGGTGTACGGCGCCGTCAGCGACCGCCGCGACCGCAGCGGTGAGAGCATGCCGGACTGGTTCTCCATGGACAACTGGCCCCCGGCCGCTCAGACCGGCTTGAACCCCGTCGTCGACGTCGAGGACGTGTCGATGCTGCTGATGACCCTCGACAACGGCGTGCAGGCCAGCTACCAGCAGTGCCACTTCACCCCCGACTACTGGCGCAACTACACCGTCATCGGCACCGAGGGACGGCTGGAGAACTTCGGCGACACCGCCGGTGGGGCCGTGAAGGTGTGGAACCGCCGCCACGAGTACGCCGCCACGGGCGACCGTGAGTACCCCGTCGACGGTGTCGTGAGCGGGCACGAGGACGCCGACGTCGCCACCATGATCGAATTCCTCGCCCACGTGGCCGACGGCGCGTCAACCCTCGTCTCCCCGGTCGCGGCCCGCGAAGCGGTGGCCGTCGGCGCCCTGGCCACGGACTCGCTGCGATCGGGATCCGTGCCCCGCACCGTTCCCGATCTGCCTCCCCACGTCGTCCAGCACTTCTCCCGGCTCGCTACCGAAAGGGTTCCCCGATGAGCACCCCCACCTTCAGCCCCACCCGACGCACCACCCTGGCCGGCGCGGCGACCGGTCTCGGTGCCCTGTTCACGGCGGCCGCCTGCGGCGGTGATGGCCAGGAGGCCCCGGGCAGCGCCGAGTACTCGGCTCCCGCGACCGACCTGAGCGCGAAGATCACCTACGGGCTCTGGGACAAGAACCAGGTCGCGGGCCTGCAGGCGAACATCGACGCCTTCAACCAGAAGTACCCCAACGTCGAGGTGGCCCTCAACGTCACCCCGTACTCGGAGTACTGGACGAAGCTGCAGACCCAGGCCAGCAGCGGCACCCTGCCGGACGTGTTCTGGATGAACGGCCCGAACTTCCAGCTCTACGCCACCAACGAGCAGATCGCCCCCATCACCGGCGCCGTCGACGCGGGCGACATCGACCCCGCGAACTACCCGGAGGCTCTCGTCGACCTCTACACCTTCGACGACGTGCGCTACGGGGTGCCCAAGGACTTCGACACCATCGGCGTCTGGTGCAACACCGCGCTCTTCCAGCGCGCCGGTGTCGAGCTCCCCACCGCTGAGTGGACCTGGGCCGAGTTCCAGGACACCGCCGTCCGCATCTCCCAGGCGCTGGCCGCCGACGGCATCTTCGGCGCGGCCGGCGGCATGGACGGGCAGACGACGTACTACAACACCATCTTCGAGGCCGGCGGGGAGGTCGTCGAGGGGGGTGAGTCCGGCTACGCGAGCACGGAGAGCCAGGAGGGGCTGACGTTCTGGACCGACCTCATCGCCCGCGGCGGTTCCCCCAGCATCCAGCAGCTCACCGACACCACCGCGGACCAGTGGTTCACCTCCGGGAAGCTCGCGATGTACTGGGGAGGCAGCTGGTTCCGCTCCGCGCTCACCGACACCGACCTCGCGACCGGTGTGCAGGTCCTGCCCCTGCCCATGGGCGTGCAGCAGGTCACCGTCATCCACGGGGTCGCCAACGTCGTCGCCGCGTCGTCGAAGAACCAGCAAGCCGCCCAGGCCCTGCAGGTGTACCTCGCCGGCGAGGAGGCCCAGCGTCAGCTGGGCGCGGCCGGTGCGGTCATCCCCGCCTTCACCGGGACCCAGGACGCCTTCGCCGCCTCCATGCCCGGGGCCGACCTGCAGCTGTTCCTCGACGCGGTGGACTACTCCAAGCCGCTGCCGGTCAGCGCCAACACCGCGGCGTGGAACGCGCTGGAGACCGAGCTCCTGCCCGACGCGTTCTCCGGGGCACGCCCCGTCGGCGAGGTGGCGACCGAACTGGCCGCGAAGATGGACGAGGTCCTCGCCGATGAGTGAGGCGCTGGCCTCCCGCCCGTCCCGGCGGATCCGGCGGGACGGGTGGTGGCCGTGGCTCTTCGTCGCTCCGCTGACGCTGGGCATCGCGGTGTTCTACCTGTGGCCCATCGCCCAGACGGCGTGGTACTCCCTGACCACGTTCGGCGTCTTCGGCGGCGCGACGTTCTCCGGCGTGGACAACTACCGCGAACTGCTGACCGACCCGACGCTGTACCGGTCCCTGGGGAACACCCTGCTCTACACCGCGATCGTCCTGCTGAACATCCCGATCGCGGTGTACCTGGCGAGCCTGCTCAACCTCCCCGGCCTGCGGTTCGCCTCGCTCTACCGGGTGCTGTACTTCCTGCCCTACGTCGCCATGCCGACCGCGGTGGCCATGGTCTGGCGCATCATCTTCAACGGTGACTTCGGCATCCTCAACCACGTCCTCGGTCTCGTCGGCATCGACGGGCCGTACTGGATCAGCACCCCGGGCGCGGCGATCGTCGCCGTCGCCGTCGTCGGGCTGTGGTCCTCGCTGGGTTTCTCCCTCATCGTCCTGTCCGCGGGACTGAAGAACGTTCCGCCGGAGTTGTACGAGGCGGCGGAACTGGACGGGGCCAGCCGGTGGCGGCAGTTCCGCTCGGTCACGGTCCCGCTGCTGACCCCCAGCATCTCCTTCCTCGCCGTCGTCACCGTCATCGCCGGGTTCCAGCTCTTCGACCTGCTCTACGCCATCCTGGGCACGACCAACCCGGCGCTGCCGCGCAGCATGTCGCTGGTCTACTACTTCTACCGCGCCGGCTTCGTCGACAACGAGAAGGGTCTCGCGGCCGCGACCGCCATGGTGATCCTCGTCCTGGTGGCCCTGGCCACCCTCGCGCAGTTCCGGCTCCAGAAGCGGTGGGTCCATGGTGGTTGAACAGTTGACGCGTCCCCCGCGCAGCCCGGCGGGGGAACGCCGGACCCGTGCGCGAGCCCAGCGTCGTCGTCACGGGTCCCACGCGGTGGCCCACCTCGTGCTGGGCCTGGGGGCTCTCGCGATGGCCTTCCCGTTCCTGTGGCAGATCGTCATGTCGCTGTCCACCAACGCCGAGGTGCAGAGCGTCACCCCGACGTTCTGGCCGGAATCCCTGCAGTGGGGGAACTACGCGACGGTGTTCGAGCGGCTGCCCTTCCTCCAGCAGTTCCGGACCTCGGTCGTCATCACGGTCGTGCGGGTCCTGGCGCAGATCCTCTTCTGCACCCTCGCCGGGTACGCCTTCGCCCGCATGCGCTTCCGCGGACGGAACCTGCTGCTCGCCGCAGTGCTGTCCATCCTCATGGTGCCCTCGCAGGTCTACCTGCTCTCGCAGTACCAGATCATCACCGACCTCGGCCTGCTCGACAGCCTCGGTGGCCTGGTGCTGCCCGGGTTGTTCAGCGCCTTCGGCACCTTCCTGATGCGCACGGCGTTCCTCGGGCTGCCCGACGAGCTGGAGGAGGCGGCCCGTCTCGACGGGGCGAACCCCTGGCAGGTCTTCTGGCGGGTCATGCTCCCGCTGAGTCGGCCGACGATCAGCGTCCTGGCCATCACGTCGACGCTGTGGTCCTGGAACGAACTGCTGTGGCCGCTGGTCGTGTCCACCTACAGCGAACGCATGCCCCTGTCGGCGGGCCTGGCGACCCTGATCAGCGACCGCACGACCGATTACCCCGTCGTCATGGCCGCCAGCCTGATGGCGATGGCGCCCGTGCTGGTGCTGTTCGTGGTCCTGCAACGACGGGTCATCGACGGTCTGGCCAGCTCCGGCTTGAAGTAGCCGGACGCCGCAGTGGGCGAACCGAGGACCGAGCACGGGCGACCGACGACCCCTCTCACGGTGACGTGCGGGCACGCTGGGGCCACCGCGGCCTGGAGCGCACGGCCGAGGACGGGACCCCGGGCTGTTGCGGGAGCTGACACTCCCACGGGGTGCGGCAGCCGCCGCGCGGCCTCACCCACCACGGCGGCACCGCCACCCCGGGCGCCCGGCTCGCGACGGCCGGGCCGTCCCGGCTGGTGTCGTCCACGTTCTGATCACCGGTCGCACCTGGGCGCAGGTCCCCGCCGACCCGCTCGGACGGTCCTCGGAGGGGTAGCTGCCATCCGCCCCCCCGTTCGGCGTCCTCGCGACAGGTCAGGGCCTGGATCGCAGGACTCAGGGGTACGCCTCTCACGTGGACTCCGCCTGCGTGCCCGTCGCGGTGACCCGCAGGGCGAGGGGCGCCCGCAGGTGGGGTGCGTCCGACGCTGGTCTCGAGGTGGCGCGGGCTCGCGGTGGCGGTGCCGGAGGCGGCACTCGTGCGGGGTGGCGCCGCGCGGAGGGGCACGGGCGACGAGTGGGGAGGGTCCCGGTGCCTCAGCCGGCCGGGGTGTCCAGCAGGGGCAGGGCAGCGGTCGAGCCCCCGGCACCCACGCGCACCGACACCGTGCCGGCGGGGGCGTCGGCGCCCATGTCGGGCCAGTCGCCGCTGGTGACGGCCAGGCGCAGGGAGTGCCCGGCGGGGAAGCGGTAGTGGGTCGGCCACACGTCCACGCCCAGCTCGTAGGTGCGCCCGGGCTCCACGGGTACCTCCGCGGTGTGGCCCTGACGGTGGCTGGCCTTCAGCCACCCGGCGGAGACGCGTGTCACCGTCCCGTCGGGAGCCACGTCGTGCAGACGCACCGCGATGTTGCCGTCGGAGGCGGAGAACGCCGCCTGCAGGGCGACGTGCACCGACCCGGCCAGCACCAGGTCCTCCTCCAACGGGTCGGTGGTCCACGTCAGGCGCGTGGCGTCCGCGGCCGCCTCGTCCGGGTTCTGCCCGTCCGAGGGGTTCACCGGGTACGTCGACGTCCCCGGGCGCCCGCCGGCGGTGGCCAGGCGCCCGTCGCGGGTGAAGCGCACCTGCTGGCTGCGCACCCCCGGCGCGGGCCAGGTCGCGAACTGCGTCCAGCCGGTGCCGGCTCCGGGGCGGGGGCCCTCGTAGGAGGTGATGCGGGCGGCGGGCAGCGGGGCGCCGGGCAGGTCCTTGAGCCAGTGGTCGAACCAGGCCAGGTAGGCGCCGGTGGACAGCCCGTCGGTCCGCGCGTGCTCCCAGGGACCGGAGACCATCCACACGTTCTGCGGGCGCGCCACCAGGTTCTCGACCATGCCGTCGCGGTAGCGGTCGTACCAGCCGTTGACCTGCAGCACGGGCACGTCCAGGCGGTCCCAGTCCGCCTTCACGCTCCGCTCGCGCCAGTAGTCGTCGTACAGGGGGTGCTGGCGGTAGGTCACCAGCGTCTCCGGTGCGGTGGACGCCTGCCAGGCGTTGATGCGGGGGGTCTCCACGCCGCCGTGGTAGACGGTGTTCTCGTACCAGTCGGAGATGCCGTTGACGGGCACGACGGTCGTCAGGTGCTCGGGCTGCTGCGTGGCGGTCAGCAGCGCGATGTGGGCGCCGTAGCTGGTGCCGAACTGCCCCACCTCGCCGGTGGAGTACTCCCGCGTTCCCAGCCAGTCGACGACGTCGGCGTTGTCGCGCTGCTCCTGCGCGCTGAAGGGGTCCAGCGAGCCCGGTGAGTCCCCCGAGCCCCTGGGGTCGCAGTTGAGCACGACGTAGCCGCGGGTGACCAGCCAGTCCGGCCCGCTGGCGCGACCGTAGGCGGTGTAGTCGTTGACGATGCCGGGGAAGCGCCCCGGTGCGGGGGAGCCGTCGGCGCCGGCGGGCCGGGAGACGTCGCAGACCACGAAGGCCCCGTCGCGCAGCGGGACGCGCACGGCTTCCTCGACAGCGACGCCGTGCTCGGCGGGCCGGTCGTAGGAGAAGAACGGGTCGCCGGTGACCGCCGGGTCCAGGTCGGGTGCGGTGGGCTGCTCGGCCGCCACCGGCGCGGCACCGGTGACCGTGCCGGCCAGGACGGTGGCCGCGACCACCAGCGCGAGGGTGCGGGGCCGTCGTCCGGGCCGGGCCGCCCGGGGCGCCGGTCCGGTGTCCACGTCGTCGTGTTGCACGGGTCCTCCTCGTGATCGGTCGGGTCGGTGGCGTCCTCAGTCGTCCAGCCGGCAGGCCAGCAGGCGGGAACTGAGGGACTTGCCGTGCGT
The DNA here is from genome assembly GCF_050871975.1 of Kineococcus rugosus. Taxonomy (NCBI): domain Bacteria; kingdom Bacillati; phylum Actinomycetota; class Actinomycetes; order Kineosporiales; family Kineosporiaceae; genus Kineococcus; species Kineococcus rugosus. Next base: position 52,720 of record NZ_JBJLSJ010000009.1, read on the forward strand.
GTCCAGCGCCAGGGAGGTGGTGACCCCGCCGTCGCCGACGTCGGTGCACACGAACTGCAGGCAGCTGACGAGCGGCAGTTCGTAGCGCGTGACCTCACCGGCGACCCAGGGGGCGAGGTGCTCGCGCACCCGTTGCGCCGTGAGCTTCTCCACGAGCAGGGAGTAGTGCTCGTCGTCGTGGGGCACCACGGACAGGGTGGCCACGGTGCCCTTGTCGCCGGCGCGGCAGTGGGCCAGGTCATGCAAGCGCACGGGTGGCCCCCAGGACGGTGACGGCGGGGCGCACGGCGGCGCGCGGCACCGTGGTGGACACCGCCCCGATCAGCTCGGCGGTGTGCACGCGCACACCGCCCCCACCGGCGGGGCCGTTGGTGTACAGCGACTCCACCTCCCACGCCAGTGCGTCCAGCAGGTCCGGGTGGGCGTGGCGGGCGGCGACGCGCACCCGGCACTCGGCGTCGCCGGCGGCGTCGGCCAGACCCAGGACCTCGATGCGCGGGCGCAGCGGCAGGGCGCGCACTCGCCGGGCCAGGACGTCGGCGGCGAGCCGGGCCCGGGCCAGGGCGTTGGGGCCGGCGTAGGAGATCTCCGCCTCGGTGCGGTGCCCGGCGCGGTACCCGACGGTGACCTTCAAGCGGTCCGGGCGGGGCCGGCCGCGCGCGCCGTCCACCCGCACGCGGTCGGCGCCCACGTGCCGCACCCGCACCCCGCGCAGGTCCAGCACGACGTCGGGGGTGAGGTACCCGGTGGGGTCGGTCACCTCGTACAGCAGTTGCTCGCGCACGGTGTGCCGGTCCAGGCGCCCACCGGTGCCGGGCAGCTTGGCGTACTCGGCGCTGCCGTCGCGGCCGACGTCGGCGAAGGGGAAACCCAGTTCGGCCAGGCGCGGCACGTCCGTGGAGCCGGGGTCGGCGAAGTACCCACCGGTCAGCTGCCCGGCGCACTCCAGCAGGTGCCCCACCAACGTGCCGGCGGCGACGACGTCCAGGCCGGTGCTGCTGCGGTCGTGCAGGTCCCAGCCGAATCGGTGCGCCAGCGGGGCCAGGAACAGGGCCGGGTCGGCCACACGACCGGTGATGACGACGGCCGGGTCGTGCTCCAGGGCGGGCAGCACGGCGTCGGCGCCCAGGTAGGCGTTGGCCGAGACCACCTCGCCGTGCGCGCGCAACGGCACCCCGTCCTCGCTCGCCGGGGCGTCCAGGTCGATGGCGGTGAGCACGTCGTCACCGGTGACCACGGCCACCGGTGCGCTGGAGCCTGCCCGGTCGAGCAGGTCGCGCACCAGCACCCCGGCGGCGGCGGGGTTCGCCGCACCCATGTTGGTGACGATGCGCACCCCGGCGCGCAGCGCGGCAGGGAGCAGGGCGCCCAGCCGGGCGCTCAAGCGCGGGTCGTAACCGGTGGCCGGATCGGCCAGACGTCGTTGCTGGCCCAGCGCAGTGGTGCGTTCGGCCAGGCACTCCAGGACCAGGTCGTCGAGCCCTGCGCGCTCGGCCAGGTCCACGGCCGGTTCCACCCTGTCCCCGGAGAACCCCGCCCCGCTGCCGATCCGCACCCTCACCGGACACCCTCCCCGTGTTCCACGTCCCCGTGGTGAACCCCGTGTGCCGCGGCCGCTCCCGCTGCGCCCGTCACCAGCTCAGCGCCCCGGTCAGCAGGGCCACCGCGGTCATCACCAGCGTGGTGCCCAACGCCCAGCGGAACAGGAACCGCTGGTGCGCGCCGAGGTCGACGCCGGTCAACCCGATCAGGACGAACGTGGCGGCGGTCAGCGGGCTCAGCGGGAACCCGGTGGTCATCTGCCCCAGCACCGCCGCCCGCGCGATCTCCGCGGGGTCCCCGCCCAGCGCGGCGCTGGTCTCGGCCAGGACCGGCAGCACCCCGAAGTAGTAGGCGTCGGGGGTGAACACCAGGCTCAGCGGCATGCTGGTCACCGCCACGAGGACCGGCAGCAGGCCACCGGCGCTGCCGGGCACCACGCCGACGAGCGCGCGCGCCATGGCCTCGATCATCCCGGTGCCGCCGAGCACGCCGGTGAACACCCCCGCCGCGAAGATCATGGTGGTGACCATCACGACGTTGTGCCCGTGCTGCTGCAGCAGCTCCTGCTGCTGGCTCCAGCGAGGGCGGTTGACCAGCAGCGCCAGCACGAACGCGCTGATGAACACCACCGGCAGCTCGGCCAGCTGCAGCAGCAGCACCACGACCAGGACCAGGGTGAGCACGGTGTTGGCGACCAGGCGCCAGCGCTGTGCGCGCCCCGCCACCACCGGCGCGCTGACCGGCACCGTCTGCACCCGGCCTGCCACGGGCCCGGTGCCCACTGCGGTGCCCCCGGGGTTCAGCCCCTGCCCACCCGCGCCACCGGTCCCACCGGTGTCCCCGGGGCTCCGGGCTCCCGTGGACGCGGCGCCACCCGCGACGCCCGGGAGCTGCACGCCACCCAGGCGGCGGCGTTCGGAGCGGCCGATCAGCCAGGAGGCCAGCAGCACCCAGGCGATCCCGGCGGCCATCGCCGGCAGCAGCGGGGTGAACACCTGCCCGGAGGTCAGGTCCAGGGCGGCCATGGCCCGGGCCGTGGGCCCGCCCCAGGGGACCATGTTCATCACGCCCGCACCCAGGCCGACGATCCCGGCCAGGACCACCGGGCGCATCCCCAGGCGGCGGAAGACCGGCAGCATGGCCGTCACGGTGATCAGGAACGTGGAGGTGCCGTCACCGTCGAGGGCGACGAGCACGGTGAGCACGGCGGTGCCCACGCAGATGCGCACCGGGTCGCCGCCGGCGAAGCGCACCACGCGGCGCACGAGCGGGTCGAACAGGCCCGAGTCGATCATCAGGCAGAAGTACAGGACCGCGAAGGTGATCATGATGGCCACCGGCGCGACCGTCTCCAGCCCGCCGGTGATCAGCTCGGAGAGCCGGGTGCCCTGACCGGCCACGACCGCCGCGACGACGGGCACGATCGTCAGGGCCAGCAGCACCGACACGCGCCGCGAGAGCACAGCGGCCAGGAAGACGGCGACGGCGAGGAAACCTGTTGCGGCGAGCATCATCGACCTCCGGCACGGACCCAGCGCGCACGTCGGCGTGCGCCGGCCCCACCTTCCCGTCCTCCGGCCATGCACGTCCAACACCGGTTCCTCATCCACCCATGCGCTGAGTGCAACGCTACGGTGGCCGCCGGCCGGGTGCACCGGCCCGCGGGGGAACCGGTCGGCGACGGGGAGGACGACGTGGACGCGGGAGCGACACCGAGGACGACGCCGAGGACGGCGCCGAGGACGACGCCGGAGGTGTCCCTGCGTCAGATGCGGGCGGTGCTGGCCGTCGCCGAGCACGGCGGGTTCACCTCCGCCGCCGCGCACCAGCACGTCGCGCAGAGCAGCCTGAGCCGCACCGTCTCAGAGGTCGAGGCCCGCCTGGGAGTGCCCTTGTTCGAGCGCACAGGGCGAGCGGTGCTGCTGACGCCGGAGGGCGAGGAGTTCACCGCCCTGGCCCGGCGCCTGCTCGACGACGTCGACGGGGGCCTGCAGCACTTCGCCGGGTACCTCGCCGGCAACCGCGGCAGCGTCTCGCTGGCCACGCTGCCCTCGCTGGCGGCGGTGCTGCTGCCACCCGTGGCGCGCGCCTTCCGCGCCCAGGCGCCCAGCATCCGCCTGCACGTGGAGGACAGCATGTCCGCGGAGATCCTCACGCGGCTGCACGCCGGCACGGCCGACCTCGCCGTGACGGTCGCCCCCGGCGCGCGCGACGACCCCCACGGGCGCGCCGAGCAGGAGCTGGTGGTGCGCGAGATCGCCGTGGACGCCTTCTGCGCCCTCGTGCGTCCGGACCACCGCCTGGCCGGGCGCGCGCACGCCACCTGGGCGGACCTGGCCGGGGAGGACTTCATCGCCTTCGGCGACACCAGCAGCATCAGTGAGCACGTGGAGCGCGCGCTGGCCTCCGCGGGGGTGCGGCTGGGTCCGCTGACCCGGGCGCGCAACGTCGGCGCGGTGGCGGGGCTGGCCGCCGCGGGTCTGGGCGTGAGCGCCGCACCGGCGCTGGTGCTGCCGATGGTGGCCTTCGCCGGGCTGGTGGCCGTCCCGCTGCACGACCCGGTCGTCGAGCGCTCGATCTGCGTGGTGCACCACCGCAGCCGCCCCCTGTCGCGCCCGGCGGCCCGCTTCGCCCGCGCCGTGCACGCCGCAGCGCGAGAGGGTTCGGCACTGCCGCCGGGAGCGCGCTGGACCCCGGCGCAGCCGGCGGACGACTCGGCCGACCAGTGAGCTCACCAGCCGGGGCGACGCTCGACCGGTCAGCGGCGGGTGCGACAGCGCAGTCGGGCAGGAACCTGCGTGGGCACTGCTGCCCGTCAGACCACACGACGAGCGCAAGCGCGTCGATCCAGTGAACTCGACCTGCCAGGTGCGGTTCCCGAACACCCCGGCCCCCTCCACGTCCAGCTCCAGCGAGCTGCCTGGAAGAACCAGGCTCTTCGGACCCATGGGTGGGTAGCTCGCCGTGGTCCGCGCCACGGGCTCACCCAGGGGCGGGTGTCGTCAGCGGCGAGCAGGATGCGGGTGCGGTAGTCGTCGAAGCAGGCCAGCACTTCGGTCCGCCACGACCGCAGCGTCCGTCCAGCCGGGCGATGTCCAGGATCAGGCAGCGGTGGGGGAGCTCGACCCGGTTTCCCGGACAGGTGGATGACCTGATCATGCCGCAGCGATCGCCGCGGTGTGAAGGACTTCGTGTTCGACGGGGCTGAGGTAGCCGATGCCGGAGTGACGTCGACGGGGTTGGCAGAACGCCTCGATCCCTCCCCCGCTTCGTGGGAGGTGCCACCATCGAACATCGCCGACTCCAGCTCGGCTCTCGTGGACCAGGTGCGGCGGTCCAGCTCGTTCGCGCTGCGCCGTGGACCCAGAACTTTCCCTCAACCCGTCGTCGACGCTGGGGCGACCCGGCTCATCTGACCCAGCGACCCGCAGCCGATCTCCGGGTCTCCACGAGGTGAACCGGGATGAGGGGGCGGCGCGGACGATGGTTCCCGGCTGCGGACGACACCGCCAGCGAGCCGTGTCGAGGGCGTGGACGACGAGTTCGGCGTGGAGGGGGCCACCTGCTCGCGGCGGACGATCGGCGGCGGACCAGCCCACGACCGTGCGGCTGACGACGTCCACCACTGCGGCGCAGTGCACCGCACCTTCGCTGGCGGCTGCCCGGTGATGTCCGAGACCCACAGGCGGTCTGGCTCATCGGCGAGGGAGCGATGCCGCACCAGGTCTTCTCGGGGAGCCGGCAGCGGCTCGGATCCGGGCCGCTCACGGCGACGGCAGACCCCGACCAAGCCGGCAGCGCGCACCGGCCGGGCGACCCGCTCACGTCCACGAGCGGCGCCTCGCCCCGAGGGCAGTTCGGCGTGAACCCGAGGAGCACCGCAGGTGGCTCGTGAGGAGGCATGCCCTTCCGTGATGGTCTGCGTCAGCGCGGCATCGGCTGCGGAGTGTTCTGACGCGGGGAGGTCACGCCACGCGCAGTGGCTCGAACGGGACACCCCCAGCACCCGGCAGGTCACCGCGACGGGCAGCGCGTCATCGGCGAGGTCACGGACCGGCGGGGGGATCCTCGGAGTTGGCAGCGACTCGCGGGTGGAGTGGGCGCTGGCGCGTTCGAGGACGTCGATGTCCACCGCCTGCACCTGCGTCCACCGGGGCGAGCACCACTGCTGCCGTCGGGCGGGCGGACCCGGCGGCGCGGGCAGGACTCACGGGGGTCCCGAGGTCAGCGGCGATCCTGCCCAGAGGCTGCTCACGCAGCCGCGACAGTTCCACGACGCGCTGACGGAACTCCGGCGGGTGGGGTCCGGGCATCATGGAGATCCCTCTCCGGGCGACGTCACCACCTCAGGTCGGTGTCCGGAGGAAGGAGGTCGAGCCTCGGCCGAAGGGCCGGGTGCCGAGTCGACACGACGACGGCAGGTCCCACGGATCCAGGCGTCGATCCGACTCCGCAGGACGTCCTCGGTGGTTCCGACGGTGTCGTCGTCGCATTGCGCAGGTCGCACCGTCGGGGGTCCCCACCGCGGCGCGGTCACCGACCGAGTCGTGGACCGCATCGAGCCCTGCCCGTCCGTAGACCTGTCCGAGGTGGGAACTCGAGCCGCCGGTCAGCGCGACTACCCTCTCGAAGGTGCGTCAGCAGGCTGAGACCTCCGACCGACCGCGGCAGACGCGGTCCGTCGCCGGCGAGCTGGAACGGCTGCCCCGAGGCGAGCTGTGGCCCACCGCGCGGGTGTGGGAGCGCAGCCTGGACGTGGTCCTGATCGCCGCACTCGTCGTCGTCGTCGCCCGTTTCCTCGTCGAGCGTGCGGACGTGCTGGAGGTGGCCGCCACCTGCGGTGGTGCTGTCGTCGCCGCCGCCCGTCGCCGCGCGCCGCGTGGCGCGGTGCTGCTCCTGGTGCTGGCGTCGGTCACCGTGCCGTGGTGGCACCCGGCTTCCCCCGTGGGGCTGTGGGTCACCGCCCAGGTCGCGCTGTTCGCCGTTCCCCTGCGCTGCCGGCGGCGGTGGTCGCTGACGGTGGCCGCCGTGCTCGCCGCGGGCCTGTACGTCGTCACCGTCGGCGCCTACCGCATCCCCCCGATCGACCCCACCGCGCTGGCCGTGCTGCTGTGGACCGCCGCCGTGGCGGGCGCGGCCACGGCCTTGCGGGCCCAGCACGAGACGGTGCAGGCGCTGGTGGACAGGGCCGCCGCCGCCCTGGCCGTGCGTGACGGTGAGATCGAGCAGCACCTGACCGCCGAGCGGTTGCGCATCGCCCGGGACCTGCACGACTCCGTCGCGCACACCATCTCCGGCATCTCCCTGCAGGCCGGTGCCGCCGAACGGGCCCTGGCTCAGCGCCCGCAGGACGCCGCCGCCGCGTTGGTCGCCATCCGCACCGCGAGCCGGGAGTCCCTCGTGGAGCTGCAGCAGATCCTCGGCGTCCTGCGCGACCAGGACCCTGCGGCCGCTGCCCCGGCCCCGGCCCTGGCTTCGCTGCTGGCCCAGACGAGCGTGGAGGGGGGAGCGGTGACCGTGGCGCCTGACCTAGACGTCTCCGCCCTGCCCGCCTCCACCGCCGTGGCCCTGGTCCGCATCGCCCAGGAGGCGGTCACCAACGCCCGCCGCCACGGCACCGGGCCGGTCAGCGTGGAGCTCAGCACCGTCGGGGACGACGTGGTGCTGCAGGTCAGCAATGCGTTCGTCCCACCGCCCGGCCGGACCGGTGCGCAGCCCACCGAGGTGATCAGCGGAGGGTTCGGCCTGATGGGGATGCGCGAGCGGGCCTCCGTGCTCGGGGGGACGCTGATCGCCGGTCCGTCCGGCCGCACCTTCGAGGTGCAGGCGGTACTGCCGCTGCGCGGTGCCTCGGCGGTGCGGCCGTGACCGGGCGGGCAGCCGCGCTGCGGGTCCTGGTCGTCGACGACCAGCCGCTGGCGCGGTCGGGGATCAGCGGCATCCTCGCCGGTTCCGCGCAGGTGCAGGTGGTGGGGGAGACCGCCGACGGCCAGCAGGCGCTGGAGCTCGTGGAGGGGCTCGAGCCCGACGTCGTCCTGCTGGACCTGCGGATGCCGGTGCTCGGCGGCGTGGAGGTCCTGCGCCGCCTGCGGGCCCAGGAACGTTTCGCCGCCGTCCGGGTCGTGGTGCTGACGACCTTCGACGGCGACGCCGAGGTCGTGCAGGCCATGGCCGCCGGCGCCGACGGCTTCCTCAGCAAGGCCAGCGACCCCGACGACATCCTGCAGGCCATCACGAGCGTGGCCTCCGGCGACATCGCCCTGTCCCAGCGCGCCCTGCGGGCCGTCGTCGCGGGCCTGCCCACCCCCGCGCCCACCCCCGCCCCCGCCGACGACCGCGCCCAGACCCCAGCAGGGGAGGGCGAGGGGGCGGCGGAGGTCGCTCAGCTGCGCGCCCGGGCGGAGCTGCTCACCGCCCGCGAGCGCGACGTCGTCGCCGCCGTCGCCCGCGGCTGGGACAACACCCGCATCGGTCAGGACCTCTTCATCTCCCCCCTGACGGTCAAGACGCACGTCTCGCGGGCCATGACCAAGCTGCGGGTGCGGGACCGTGCCCAGCTGGTCGCCATCGCCTACCGCGTCGGGATCGCCGACCCGCCGCGCTGAGCGGCGCACCGTCCCACCCCGTCCCGGTGCGCCCACCGGCGTCCCGCGTACTCCCGTGGGAGTACTCCCCGGCGAGGACCGGCGCGCTCCGGTCGGACGACGACACGACCCCGCCCCGACGGCGAACGTGGTGGAGTCAGAGTTCCCGCGCTCACCGACCACCCGGCCACCTCGCCGGTCCGGTGCTGCGCCCTCGGAGAGGTTCCTCGTGGCTCGTCTGCTCTACCGGCTGGGCACCTTCAGCGCCCGGCACCGCACCGCCTTCCTCGTCGGCTGGCTGCTGGCCCTGGGCGTCCTGGTCGTCACCGCGCTGACCGGCATGCGCTTCAGCGACGGCTCCTTCGACGTCCCGGGCACGGAGTCCAGCCGGGCGCTGTCCACGGTGCAGGAGGACTTCCCCAGCGGGCCGGGCGACCCCTCCCTGCAGCTGGTGGCCCGTGCCGAGTCGGGCGCGATCAGCGACCCGGCCAACGCCCAGGAGCTGCAGACGGCGTTGCAGCAGCTCCGGGACCTCCCGCGCGTGACGTCGGTCAGCGACCCGCTGGACCCGGCGAACCCCTCCGTGTCCGGTGACGGGAGCACCGTCGTGGCCACCGTGACGGTGGAGGCGGTCTCCGAGGACGAGGCCGACCGGGTGCACCGGAGCGTCGTCGACGTGGCGGACACCCTGCGCGCGAACGAGTTCGACGCCGAGGTCGGGGGAACCCTGGCCAACCCGATCCCGCAGATCCTGGGCCCCACCGAGATCGTCGGCGCGCTGCTGGCCTTCGGTGTCCTCGTGCTCACCTTCGGCTCCCTGGTCGCGGCCGGGGCCAACATGGCCGGTGCGCTGCTCGGCGTCGGCGTCGGGATCCTCGGGGTGCTGGCCGCCTCGGTGGTCCACCCCATCGGCAGCACCACCCCCATCCTGGCCGTCATGCTCGGGCTGGCGGTCGGCATCGACTACTGCCTGTTCGTCATCGCCCGCTTCCGCTCGGAACTGCTGGCCGGGCGCGAGGTCCTCGACGCCGTCGGGCGCGCCACCGGCACCGCCGGTTCCTCGGTCGTCTTCGCCGCCGCCACGGTGATCATCGCTCTGGCCGGGTTGAGCCTGGTGGGGATCTCCTTCATCACCGAGATGGGGTTGGCCGCCGCCTTCGCCGTCCTGGTCGCGGTGCTGATGACCCTCACCTTCCTGCCGGGCCTGCTGGCCGCCACGGGCCACCGCGCGCTGAGCCGACGTGATCGCCGCCGTCACCAGGCCGGCCTGCGCCCGGCCGAGCAGGACGAGCCGACGCACGACGACTCGCACGCAGCCGCGCACCGTGCCCCCACGCCGGGGTTCCTGCAGCGCTGGGTGCTGCTGGTCACCCGCCGCCCGGTCGTCTCGGCCCTGTCCGCGACCGCGGTGCTGCTGGTGGCTGCGGTGCCGGTGCTGTCGCTGAGCACCACCTTGAACAACCCCGGCGGGGAGGACCCGGACAGCACCCAGCGCGCCGCCTACGACCTGATCGCCGAGGAGTTCGGCGCCGGTTCTCAGGACCCGCTGGTGGTGCTGGCCGAAGGCGATGCGGCGACCCTCGTCCCGGCGCTGCCGCAGGTGCAGGAACTCATCGCCAGCGTCGACGGGGTTGCCTCGGTGACGCCGGCGCTTCCCAGTGCCGACGGCGCCGCGGCCCTGCTGCAGGTGGTCGCCACCACCGGCCCGCTGGACGAACGCACCCGTGACCTCATCGTGAGCCTGCGCGAGCACGCCACCGACGTGCCCGGGGTGCAGTTGTCGGTCACCGGGGCCACCGCGCTGGGGCTGGATTCGGATGGGCAGCTGCGCGATGCACTGTCGCTCTACCTGGTCGTCGTCGTCGGTCTGGCCCTGGTCCTGCTCATCGTGATGTTCCGTTCGATCCTGGTTCCGGTCATCGCCACGTTGGGGTTCCTGCTCTCCCTGGGCGCCGGGATCGGCGCGGCGGTCGCGGTGTTCCAGTGGGGCTGGCTGGACGCCGTCATCCCTGCCCCGCAGGGCAACCCGCTGCTGAGCCTGCTGCCCATCATCCTCACCGGCATCCTGTTCGGGCTGGCGATGGACTACCAGGTGTTCCTCGTCTCCCGCATGCACGAGGCGCACGTGCGCGGTGCGTCCCCGCGCCGAGCCGTCATCGACGGTTTCACGCGCTCGGCCCCGGTCGTGGTCGCTGCGGCGTCCATCATGGCCGCCGTCTTCGGGGGTTTCGCCCTCAGCCACTCCTCCCTGGTGGCGTCCATCGCCCTCGGTCTGGCGGTGGGGGTGGTCGCCGACGCCTTCGTCGTCCGGATGGTCCTCGTCCCGGCCGCTCTGGCCCTGCTGGGGCGTGCGGCGTGGTGGATGCCGCGCTGGCTGGAGCGCGTCCTACCGCACCTGGACACCGAAGGGCTGGCTCTGGAGAACGCCACAGGACGTGCGCGAACGGCTGTGGACGCCAGTAGCGGCGGCCAGGCAGCGGGAGGAAGCACTCTGATGCGGCCGCGTGCCGGTGAGAACGCCGGTACGGGGGAACGCTCCCGATCGTGACCCACCGAGGAGGGGTGGCGAGCTCTGGCTCGTCACCCCTGTTCGTCACCCCTGTTCGTCACCCCTGTTCGTCACCCCTGTTCGTCACCCCTGTTCGTCACCCCTGCTCGTCGGTCCTTCCTCTTCGGTGCGCCCATCAGGCGTCGGCTCTGGCCATCCAGTTCGCCCTGGCAGGTCAGGCACCAGGACTGATGCGCCACACGAGGCAGGGGAGGGGTCAGGCAGCGAGTTCGCCGTAGGCCTGGTGCCACGAAGCTCCGTCGGCCAAGGCGGCCCGCCATGGGCGGGCCGCCTTCACGCTGCGCACCGCGAGCACTGCCGTCAGGCGCGGGCCTTGACGGTAGGCCACCACGAAGCGCCTCTCTTCGGGGGAGCCGTGCACCACCTCGGCTTCGTCGTGTCCCTGGGGCCAACCGTGCACCTGCAAGGAGGCCGCGTACTGCTCACTCCAGTAGTAGGGCAGCGCCGCGAAGGGATCGGCGTGCAACCCCAGGATGCGTCCTGCGACATGGATGCCCTGTTCGGTGGCGTTGGCGCGGTGTTCAACGCGGGCCGGGCGACCGGTGCGCGGGTGCGGCCATCGGCACACGTCTCCTGCGGCGTAGACGCCCTCAGCGGCGCTCAGCGTCGCATCGCAGCTGACCCCGTCACTCAGGTCGAGACCGCTGCCGCTGAGCCAGTCGACCACCGGGCGAGAACCCACCGCCATGAGCACCGCGTCGGCCGGCAGGCGTGTCCCATCACTCAAAACCACCGCCCGCACACCTCCGGCGTGCGCCTCGATGTTGGCGACCGCAGTCCGAAGACGCACGTCAACACCGTGCTCGAGGTGCAGGCGGCGCACGAAGTCGGTCACTGACGCACCCAGACCATGACCCAGTAGCTGCTCACCCCGGTGCACGAGATGGACCTGCATCCCCAGCGTCGCCGCGACCGCGGCGGCCTCACTGCCCACCAGTCCGCCGCCAACGACCACCAGGCGCGCCCCCTGGCGCAATTGCGCCCCCAACTCCACGGCGTCCTCGAGGGTCCGCAAGCGGTGCACGCCCCGCAGCGGCGGTGTTCCCGGCCGCTGCGGCGTCCCCGGCAGCCCACACGCCGCCACCCCTGTGGCGATCACCACGTGGTCGGCGTCGAGGTGCTCACCGTCGGCGAGGTGCACGCGACGGGCGGCAACCTCCAGCCCGACCGCCGGAGAGCCCAGGCGGACCTGCACACCCAGCTCGGTCAACTCCTCTCCGCTGCGAAGACGGACCTGCTTCCAGGCCCCGTCCAACGACTTCGTGCGGGCTGAGGGGCTGTCCGCATCTGTACCGGGGTGTCGAGCACCCTGTGCCGTCGCTACCAGGGTCAGCAGGTGCTTGGACAGCGGCGGACGGTCGTAGGGAGCCCACGGCTCGGCACCCACCAGCGTCACCGGCCCGCGGTGACCCTGCTGTCGCAGCGCCTCCACCGTCGACAGACCCGCCGCTGATGCCCCCACCACGACGACGCGGCTCTGGGTGGCCTCGCTGCACGCTGAGCTGTCGACTGACCGCAGGTCCCCACCGTGCCTGCCGTCGCTGCGGCCGTTCTCGCGTGGACCATCCCCGTCCCGGCCGCCCTCACGGTGGCTGGCGGCTGCCGTGGTCGTGCCATCCTGAGGGGCTCGGTGAGCGGGCGTGCTCACGCCTCGTTCACGACCCGGATCACTCGTGCGGGGCACCGGGCAGCGGCTTCTTCCACTGCAGCACGCTGGCCCTCCGCTGGTGCTTCGTCGAGGACGACGACCAGGCCTTCGTCATCGTCCTGGTCGAAGACGTCGGGCGCAGCCAGGACGCACACCCCGGCCGCGACACAGTACTGCGTTTCGACGTGTACGCGCATCAGCGGGTTCCCTCCACGACCTGGCGTTCGGCTTCGAGATCCAGGTCGGACGGTGTGCTGTCCTGCGCGCCCACCGTGGTCCCGGTCGTGGTCGCCGTCGCGGCTCCGTCGCGGTCCCACGTGACGAGCAGTTCCTTCACGCCGTACACCACCATCTCGTTCTTGTAGGGGATGTTCTCCAACGACTGCACCGTCCGCAGTCCGGGCAAACCCCGCAGCAGCGCAGGCAAGGTCAGGCGCAGTTCGAGCCGTGCCAGGTGCTGGCCCAGGCACTGGTGCACTCCGTAGCCGAACCCGACGTGCGCGGAGCGGCGGTCCAGATCCAGGCGGTCGGGATCTTCGATGGAACGCGGGTCGCGGTTGGCCGACTCCAAGGCGACGGCCACGTACTCGCCAGCGTGCACCAGCTCTCCGCCGACCTCGACGTTCCGCACCGCCCGGCGCAGGACACCCAGGTGCACGATGGTCAGGTAGCGCACCAGTTCGTCGATTCCGGTGCCCAGTACTGCGTCCTCATCGCGCACTCGGGCGGCGAGCTCCGGTTCCTGCAGCAGCCGCAACGTACCGAGAGTGATCATGTTCGCGGTCGTGTCGTGACCAGCGGTCAGCAACAGGATCGACAGTCCCACCAGTTCTTCGAAGTCGACCGGGTGGTTGCGGGGGTCGGTGATCAAGCGGCCCAGCAAGTCGTCGCCGGGGGCATCGAACTTGGACTGCACGAGCCGGCCCAGGAAGGCGAACAACTCTCCTGCGGCCGCGTCGCGCTCCTCAGCGGGAACGCTGAAGTCGATGAGGCGGGCAGTGATCCCGGAGAAGCTCTCCCGCTCGGCTTCAGGCACACCCAGCATCTCGCTGATGACCAGCGACGGAATCGGCAGGGCGAACGCCCGGTACAGGTCCACCGGCCCTTGCGTGGCTCGCAGTCGCTGCAGGTGCTCATCGACCAGCCGCTGCACGAACGGTTCGAGACGGGCGATGGCCTTGGGCGTGAACTCCCGCGCCAGCCGCAGTCGCAGGGAGGAGTGGGCCTCACCGTCCAGGCGCAGCAGCACCCCCGACTGCGCCGGCCCGCCCAGTCCGGCGGGGTCACCGATCAGGTGCGAGGAGCTGGAGTCGCCGTTGCTGAAGCTGTCGCCGTCGGCCAGCACCGCCCGGGCGTCCTCGTAACGGCTGACCAGCCACACGTCCAAACCTGAGGGCGTGCTCACGCGGGTCACTGGCCGTTCATCGCGCAGCTGCTCGAAACGCGGATCGGGGTCGAAGGGGCACCGCTCTCGTGGAAGGTCTTCCACGGGAGCGGTGTAGGGACAACCGGTCGTGTTCGTCATCGTCGTCCTTCCGAGCTTCCGGCGGTGCGGTCAGCCGGTTCGGGTCGTCGTCATCGGTCGTGAGGGCCGCGGCACAGTGCTCCGCCACCGGAACCCGGCACAGGCGCGGCGGATCACTGAAGACCAGTTGTGCCGTCGACGTGATCGTCAAAGTGATCGTCGAGGTGCAGAACGCCGTTGAGGGCCACGCGCAGACCGCGGCGCAGCAAGGTTCCCACGCTCTCGCACGGCTGAGCGGTGACCCAGTGATCCAGTGCAGCGCGCGTGGCGGTGACAACCAGCTCCGGCGCCAGCCGGGTAACCAGCGGGTCAGGGGTAGGGGGCAAGTGGTGCTGCAGCAGGTCGGCAACCGCGGCCAGCAGTTCGGCGTCCATGCTCAGCCACCGCGTGCGGTACTGCGGGGTGGTGGCCATGATCGTCAAGAACGCCCGTTCGCGCTCCTCCAGTGCGCCGCCGTGCACCTCCACCAGAAGAGCATCGGCGAGGGTGTCGATCAGGTCGCGCCCGACACCAGCGTGGCGTACGGCCATCGCTGCCGCCGTAGTGCCTGCCCGCAGGACCGGCAGGACGACGTCCTCCTTGACCGGGAAATGCCGGTGGAAGGTTCGTGGCGAGACTCCGGCCACCGCGCAGATCCGCTCCACCGTCGCCGACGCGTCGCCGTCGTCCACGAAGATGCTCATCGCTGCGCGGCTCAACGTCATGCGGGCCAGATCAGCGCGGGGTGAACCCGCTGGGCGATCCGGTGCGGCGGGGATGTTGATCTCCACAGGACCAGACACTACCGTCACTGTCAGAATCTGCCACTTCGGGCATGCACTCGACGTCGAGCGCACCCTGACAGCAGTCAACACCGCGGAGGACCTCATGGCTGTGACATCCGAACTGGAGCCGATCCCAGCCCACGACACCGACGTCGACCTGCTCGTCATCGGGTCCGGTGTCGGTTTGGCGGCTGCACTTGCCGCCCACGACCGTGGGCTGCGGGTGTTGGTGGTGGAGAAGACCGCCTGGGTGGGAGGCTCCACAGCCCGTTCGGGTGGGGCGTTCTGGATCCCAGCCAACCCCGTGCTCGAGCGTGCCGGTGCCGCCGACACCCTGGAGCGCGCCGAGCAGTACCTGCGTTCGGTCGTCGCTGACGGTGCGCCCGAGCCGCGGTGGCGGGCCTTCCTGCGCCACGGTCCGGACACCGTTCGGCTTCTGGAGCGCACCACGCCACTGCGCTTCTGCTGGGCGCGCGGGTACTCCGACTACCACGCGGAGCACCCCGGAGGCAGCGCCGCCGGCCGCAGTTGTGAAAGCCGTCCGTTCGACGCATCCGTGCTCGGTTCTGAGCGCGCCCGGTTGCGGGGTGGGGTGATGGAGCTCCCGCTCCCGGTGCCGGTGACCGGGGCGGACTACCGCTGGCTGAACCTGGCGACCCGGCGCCCGGACAAGGCGGTTCCGCGCCTCCTGGCCCGCGTGGCCCAGGGCGTGGGTGGCATGGCGCTGGGGCGGGAGTACCTGGCCGGTGGGCAGGCGCTGGCTGCGGGCTTGTACGCCGGAGTCCTGCGAGCCCGCATCCCGGTGTGGACTCGCACCACGGCGCTTCACCTGCTCACTGACCCCACCGAGTCCGTCGCATCCGAAGGCAGGCCAGGCCAGCGCGTGGTGGGCGCCCTGCTCGAGCAGGACGGTCGCCGGGTGCAGGTACGCGCACGCGCTGGTGTGGTCCTGTCCAGCGGCGGATTCGACCACGACACGGCGCTGCGGCACCAGCACCAGTCGTCGCTGCTGCAGCCAGGGTGGAGCCTGGGGGCCGAAGGCAACACCGGTGACGGGCTACGCCTCGCCCACGACGTCGGCGCCGACACAGCGCTGATGGACCAGGCGTGGTGGTTCCCGGCGGTGGCGCCGTTGCGGGGCGCCGCGCCCCAGGTGCTGCTCGCCGAGCGGTCGCTGCCTGGCTCGTTCATGGTCGACCAATCCGGACGCCGCTTCGTCAACGAGGCGTGTGACTACATGAGCTTCGGACAGCGGATCCTGCAGCGTGAGCGCGACGGTGAACCGGTGAGCGAGATGTGGCTCGTCTTCGATCGGCGCTACCGCAACAGCTACGTCCTCGCGGGCTCACTGATGCCCTTCCAGCCGCTGCCGAGAGCGTGGTACGACCAGGGCATCGCGCACCGGGCGCGTACCCCGCAGGCGCTGGCCCGCGCGGCAGGACTTCCTGAGCGGGCCTTCGCTGAGACCTTCCAGCGCTTCGGTCAGCTGGCTGCTGCCGGCATCGATGACGACTTCGGTCGTGGAGCGGGCGCGTACGACCGCTACTACGGCGACCCGACCGTCACCCCCAACCCGACGATGCGCCCGCTGCTTGAAGGGCACCTGCACGCGGTGCGGGTGGTGCTCAGCGACCTGGGGACCTGCGGGGGAGTGCGCGCAGACGAACTCGGCCGGGTTCTGCGCGCCGACGGCTCACCCATCGAGGGGTTCTACGCGATCGGCAACGCCGCCGCCAACGTCTTCGGCCGGTCTTACCCCGGAGCGGGCGCCACCATCGGGCAGGGACTGGTGTACGCCTCGATCGCCGCCTGCCACGCCGCAGAATCCTGAGCCGGTGGTTCCCGGATCCCACGAGGCGCTGACCCGACGGCCGGCCAGCCGGTGACCTCCACCAGCAACGCCGCTGACGATCAATCGAGGCGATCCGCAGCCCAGGTCCAGTTCACCGATGGTGCCAGAGCCGGCCCAGTGCACCAACGTGCCGCACTCCGCGCTCGTGGAAACCTGCCTCTTGCCGAACCCGTCTCGCGAGCGCATCAAGCCGTGAGAGCACAGCCCTCACGATGCCCCTACAACAGAGCGGTGTGCCTCTCAGCCGGAGGTGGCCTGAGTGGATTCGCGGGCCACGACGCATGCCCCTGCGTCCGGTGGCTCCATAGCCAGGGGTCGTCCGTCGGCGGCGTGCAGTGCCAGTTCGGCCAGGTACCGGCCCAGTCCGGCGTTGTCCAGACGCACGCTGGAGAGCGAGGGGACGAACAGTTGCGCCAAGGGACTGTCATCGTGCCCGATGATGGCCAGCTCCCCGGGTACGCTGAGCCCGTGGCGCAGGGCAGCGCCCGCGACGGCTGCGGCGAGCTCGTCGTTGTAGGCGGCCACGGCGCTGACGCCGTGGGCTTTCCACGCGCGCACCGCGGCTTCAGCGGAATGGTCGTGCAGGCCTGCGACGCGGACGTCGATCTCCGGCAGGCCCAGCTCGGTGGCGCGTTCACGCACCGCCAGGAGTCGGGCTTCGGCCAGCAGTTGAAGGCGTGGGTCGAGGGGGGCTGCGAACCCCAACTGCCGGTGACCGGCAGCGTGCAGGTGATCCACCTGCAAGCGCGGGCCGATGGTCACGGCGGGGGACGTGATCCAGTTGGCCGCTTCGGCCGGGTCGGGCACGATCTGGGCCACCCCGCTGCGTCGCATGGAGGCGACGTCCTGCTCGGTGAAGGGCGCGATGCCTAGCACCACGTCGGGGTCCAGCAGCTCCCACAGGGGCTGGGCGTGACCGGCGGCGTGCAGGGTGCAGGTGGCCAGGGAGTAGCCGGCTTCATCGAGCACGGACGCGGCTTCTTCCATGTTCTGGCGCATGGAGTGCTCCACCGGCCAGTCGGGCAACGCCATCAGCACCACCTTGCTCCGCCCGCGTCCCAGTGCCTGGGCTGCGCGGTGCGGACGGTAGCCCAGCTGCTCAGCAGCCTCCAGCACCCGACGCCGGGTGGGTTCGGAGATGGTCTGCCCAGGAGTGTCGTTGAGCACGAAGCTGACCGTGGCGCGCGAAACCCCGGCGGCGCGGGCGATGTCGACCGCCGTGGCCCGCCGACGTGGGAGGGGGGCAGGGCTGATCGCGCGGCTGGTCGTGGAGTTGGCTGCGGTGCTGCTCACCTCGAAGTCCTTCCAGCATCCTGCGCGGCGACCTTGCGTGCTGCGGGCTGCTTTCACCGTAACAGCGTCTCCGACCGGGCCCGCCTCGATGCGGTCGAGGTGCTTGCGCGTGTTAGTGGGCAGGGCTTACGGTGCCGCTGCTAACCCGCTTTAGTGCGGGCTGGTGATCGTACGAGCTCACCATCGACGACGGAGTCCCTCATGAGCCTGCACGCCGGCGATCAGCCGCCCAACAGCACCGTGCCCGCCTTCCCCCTGCCCGGATCCGTCGACGAGACCCCCTTGGCCACTGCAGCAGGCGCCTCCCCGCAGGAGCCGGTCAGCTCGCGCTACATCTGGCTGATGGTGCTGGCCCAGTTCGGCGTCTTCGTCGCCTTCATCACCCCTTTGGCGATCTCGCTGTCCATCCGCCTGAGCACCCTGGCCCCGGGCCGCGAGGAGTACCTGGGCTACATCACCGGCGCCGGTGCCGCCGCCGTGGTGCTGACCAACCCCCTGCTGGGCGTGCTCAGCGACCGCACCCGCACCCGCCTCGGCCGCCGCCGCCCCTTCATGATCGTCGGTGGTCTGCTCGGTATCGGTGCCCTGACCGTCATGGCCACCGCCCCTTCCGTCCTGCTGCTCGGACTGGGTTGGGTCCTGGCGCAGCTGACGTGGGGCCAGGCGCTGGCCGCGCTGCAGACCTCCCAGGCCGACCGCCTGCCCGAGCACCAGCGCGGCAAGGTCGCCGGCCTCGTCGGCTTCGCCACCCAAGTCGCTCCCGTGCTCGGGGTCAGCGTCGCCAGCGCGTTCGCCACCGACAACCTGCTGCTCTTCCTGGTGCCCGGTGGGCTGGGGCTGCTGCTGCTGGCGCTGTTCATCTGCTTCGTCCACGAACCCGATAGTCGCGGTGCGGTCTTCCCCGAGCGCCTTGCGTTCGGCGCGGTGTTGAGCAAGTACACCTTCAGTCCCCGCCGCCACCCCGACTACGCCTGGAACTGGCTGGGGCGTTTCCTCTTCTACTTCGGTCTGACCCTGAACACGACGTTCACCGCCTTCTTCTTCGCCGCCAAGCTCGGCGTGAGTGTCACGGAGGTTGCCGGCACCATCGCTCTGCTCTCCCTGGGGGGCATCGTGGCCACCACCATCGGTGCCATCGGCGGTGGGTTCCTCTCCGACCGCCTGCGTCGCCGGCGGATCTTCGTCTTGAGCTCCGGCGCGATCTTCGCCGCCGGTGCGCTCGTCATGGCCTTCTCCGCTTCGCTGCCGCTGCTCATGTTCGGCTCGCTGATGGGGGCAGTAGGCATCGGCATGTTCGCCGCCGTCGACCAAGCCCTGCTGTTGGACGTGCTGCCCGAGCGCGGTACCGACGCGGCCCGTTACATGGGCATCATCGGCCTGGCGGTCTCCATCGCTCAGGCCGTCGCCCCCCTGATCGCCCCGATCTTCCTCGGGATCGGCGTCTCGGGTGGGGAGAAGAACTACCCGCTGCTGTACGTGGTCGCGGCTGCTTTCACCCTCGCCGGCGGCGCGGTCGTACTGCGCATCAAATCCGTGCGCTGAGAACCCAGACGACAGTCCCCTCCAACTCCCCCGAATCCAAGGATCCCGACGTGTCCCACACCTGGCAGGCCCGTTTCATCAGCTCCGCCGACGCGGCAGGCGAGACCGACCCGGCCCCCTACCTGCGACGGGAGTTCTCCGTCGACCGCGACCTGCGGCAGGCGGTGCTGAAGGTCAGCGCGATCGGTCTGGTGGATGCCCACGTCAACGGCACCTCGCTGGGTGATGAGGTGTTGGTCCCGGGATGGACCTCCTACCAGCACCGACTGCGGGTGGCCGCGCACGACGTCACAGCACTGCTGCAGCCCGGGACGAACGCGCTGGGCGCGGTGCTGGGGCAGGGATGGGCTGTGGGACGCATTGGTTGGGAGAACCGCAGCCAGCACTACAGCGACCGACCGGCGCTGTTCGCCCAGCTGGAGCTGCACTACGACGACCGCAGTGAGGTTGTGGCTTCGGCCGCCGACGGCACCTGGCGCCTGAGCACCGGCGGGGTACGCGCCAACAGCCTCTACGACGGTGAGGAGTTCGACGCCCGACTGGAACCGGTCGGCTGGGATCGTCCCGGCTTCGACGACTCCACCTGGACTCAGCCGGCTGCCTTCGACTGGAACCTCGACGCGCTCATCGACCCCACTGAGGCAGACGACGGTTCGGCCACCTCGCCGCTGACGTCGCCGCCAGCGTTGCCGCCGATGTCACCGACCGCCGAACCGATTCGGCGTACCCAGGAGCTGGCGCCGGTGAGCGTGCGCACCAGCCCCAGCGGCAAGACGGTCCTGGACTTCGGGCAGATCCTCACCGGCTGGGTGCGCCTGCGCGTGCCCGCCGCCGCCCACCAGACGATCACCCTGCGCCACGCCGAGCTCGTGCGCGACGGGGAGATCGACCCGACCACGCTGCGCTCGGCCCAGTCCATCGACCGCTACACCCCCGCACACCCGGCGACTGGAGCGACTGAGGTCCCAGTGGTGTGGGAACCGCGCTTCACCTTCCACGGCTTTCGCTACGTGGAGGTCGACGGCTGGCCCGGGCAGCTGCAGGACGGCGACCTGACCGCAGTGGTCGTGCACAGCGACATGACCCGTACCGGCTGGTTCGAGTGCTCCGATGAGCTGATCAACCAGCTGCACCGCAACGTGGTGTGGTCGATGCGCGGCAACTTCGTCGGGGTTCCCACCGACTGCCCCCAGCGCGATGAGCGGATGGGCTGGACCGGCGACATCAACGCCTTCGCCCCGACCGCCGCTTTCCTGTTTGACGTGCGCGGGGTGCTGGGCTCCTGGCTGGGCGATCTGGCCGCCGAGCAGATCGCCAAGGGCTTCGTGCCCTGGGTGGTTCCCGACGTGCAGTCCCACCCCTCCTCCCCGACGGCGCTGTGGAGCGACGTCGCGGTCAGCCTGCCGTGGGTGCTGCACCAGCAGTACGGCCAGGACGACGTCCTGCGCCGCGCCTACCCCTCGATGACCGCCTTCGTCGACCAGGTCGAGTCCCTCCTGGACGAGAACGGGCTGTGGAGCAGTGGCTTCCAATTCGGCGACTGGCTGGACCCGGACGCGCCGGTGGACAACCCCGCCGGCGGCAAGACCGACCGCCACCTGGTCGCTGCGGCCTACTTCGCGGCCGTGACCGCCCGCATGGCCGCCACCGCACGCATCCTGGGAGAGCAGGTCGACGCGGCACGCTACGAGGCGCTGGCCACCCGGGTGCGCGACGCCTTCCGCACCGAGTACGTCACCCCGTCCGGGTTGGTGCTGGGCGATACCGTGACCGCCTACTCCCTGGCCATCTGCTTCGACCTGCTGGAACCGGCACAGCAGCGCCATGCCGGGGATCGCCTGGCGGCGTTGGTGGCCAAGGCGGGATACACGATCTCCACCGGCTTCGCCGGCACGCCGCTGGTCACCGACGCTCTCTCGCGCACCGGGCACCTGGAACAGGCGTACCTGATGCTGCAGCAGACCAGCTGCCCCTCCTTCCTGTACCCGGTCACCATGGGCGCCACCACCATCTGGGAGCGTTGGGACGCCATCCGCCCCGACGGCAGCCTCAACCCCTCGGGCATGACGTCGCTGAACCACTACGCCCTCGGCGCGGTCGCTGACTGGCTGCACCGCGTCGTCGGCGGGCTGGAAGCCCTCGAGCCGGGCTACCGCCGGGTGCGCATCGCCCCGCAGCCGGGCGGCAGCTTGACCAGTGCGCGCGTGGGCTACGTCAGCGTCCACGGCCGCTTCGAGGTCACCTGGTCCGTGCGGGACGGGCGCGTCCGCTTGTCCGCGCTGCTGCCCGGAGGCACCAGCGGCACGGTGCACCTGCCGCTTCACCCCGACGCAGCGATCGAGGAGGCCGGGCCCGGTGAGCACGTCTGGGAGTACGCCTTGCCGGCTGGGCACGGTGAACGTCCCGAGTACTCCATGGACACCCCGCTAGGGGTGCTCGCCGCCGACCCGGCCGCCTGGCCGGCCATCAGCGCGGTGTTCGAGAAGCACCTGCCGGGCATTCCCATCGACGGCTCCTCCCCCGAGGCGGCGGGGGTGTCGTTGGAAGCGATCCTCGGTTTCATCCCCGGCGGCTCCCCCCAGCTTCGCGCGGACCTGGTCGCCGCCCTAGGAACCGCCGCTCCCGAAGACGACCTCGTCGCGGACAGCGGCGAGCGCGTGGCGACACCGACAGCCGAAGCCGCGACCGCCACCGCCGGCTGACGGCACCCTGCGGTGCGGGCCCGAAGCCGCAGCGGACGGCGAGGGCACCTCTCGATGAGCGACAACCCCCGAGCAGAGGAGTGATGGTGGACAGGTTCGAAGGACGCAAGGTGATCATCACGGGCGCCGGCTCAGGCATCGGCCGCGCGTGCGTTCACCGCATCCTGCAGGAGGGCGGCACGGTCGTCGGGCTCGACGTCGCCGAGGACGGGCTGAAGCAGACAGCTGAGCAGTCCGCCCACGCCGGGCAGGAGCAGCGCCTGCGCACCGTGGTGCTCGACATCAGCGACGAGACGCAGGTGCAGCACGGCGTGGGGGAGGCAGTGCGGGGTCTGGGCGGCCTCGACGTCCTGGTCAACGCCGCCGGCATCCTGCGCTCGGCGCACACCCACGAGATGACCCTAGACCTGTGGAACCGGCTGATCGCCGTGAACCTCACCGGCACGTTCCTCGTGACGCGGGCGGCGTTGCCGGCGTTGATCGAGTGCGGGCGCGGGGTGGTGATCAACTTCTCTTCCACCTCCGCCAGCTTCGCCCACCCGTACATGGCCGCTTACGCCGCGACCAAGGGCGGCATCCAGTCCTTCACCCACGCCATCGCCTCGGAGTACTCCAAGAAGGGCATGCGAGCGGTGGCCGTGGCCCCAGGATCCATCCAGAGCGACATGACCACCGGCCGCGGTCCGGGCCTGCCGGCCGATGCGGACATGAGCCTGTTCATCAAGCTGGCCCCGGCGATCGGTGAGGGCATGGCCGGCCCGGACAAGGTCGCCTCGGTGGTCGCCATGCTCGCTAGCGACGACGGCGCCTTCATCACCGGCACCGAGGTACGCATCGACGGCGGAACGCACTACTGACCCATCGCGTTCGCAGAGCCACCCTCAGCGGTCCTCCCCACGCTCGCCGCCTTCGGCGGCCACGCCCGCGATCCCCACCATCCTCACCGGCTCGCTCAGCAGCGCACGAGGCGCGGATCGCCCGGTACGACGCAGCTTCACCGACGCACCACCATGAGAGGACGTGGCATGACCACCGTCGACGGCACCCGCAGCGCCACCCACGACAGCAGTGCCAGCCCTGGCCCCGGCTCCGGCGAGGCGAGGCCCGCATCGCGCATCGATGACCTCGATGCGCTCCTCGCTTCGCTGAGCTTGGAGGACAAGGCGTCGTTGCTCTCGGGTGGGGACTTCTGGAGCACGAAGGCGTTGGCGCAGGTGGGGGTGCCGTCGCTCGTCTTGACCGATGGCCCGCACGGGGTGCGCCGGCAGGCCGGAGCAGCCGACCACCTCGGCATCAACGAGGCGTTGCCCTCCACCTGCTTCCCTCCGGCGGTGGCCGTCGGTGCGAGCTGGGATCCCGCCATCGCGGCGGCGGTGGGTGCCGCGGTCGGGCGTGAAGCACGGGCTCTGGGGGTGCATGTTGTGCTGGGGCCGGGTGTGAACATCAAGCGTTCGCCGCTGTGCGGACGCAACTTCGAGTACTACTCCGAGGACCCGTTGCTGTCCGGCGTCCTGGGCGCCTCGCACGTCAGCGCCCTGCAGGAGCAGGGGCCGGGGGCGTCGGTGAAGCACTTCGCGGCCAACAACCAGGAGACCGAGCGGATGCGCGTCTCCGCCGAGGTCGATGAGCGCACCCTGCGTGAGATCTACCTGCCCGCCTTCGAGCGGGTCGTCACCGAAGCGGCTCCGGCGACGGTGATGTGCTCGTACAACAAGGTCAACGGCACCTACGCCTCGCACAACCCGTGGCTGTTGACGGAGCTGCTGCGTGAGCAGTGGGGGTTCACCGGCGCGGTGGTCTCGGACTGGGGCGCGGTCAGCGACCGCGTCGCGGGCGTCGCGGCGGGGATGGACCTCGAGATGCCCGGCAGCGGGGGAGGCACCGACGCGCAGGTCGTCGCCGCGGTGCGTGAGGGACGTCTGAGCCTGGAGCAGGTGGACACCGCGGTGCGCCGGGTGCTGACCTTGACCGCGCAGCGGTTCCAGGCCCCCAGCGGGGACATCGACGTCGAGGCCCACCACGTCGAAGCGCGTCGGCTGGCCGCGGACTGCATCACCCTGCTGCGCAACGAGCACGACGTGCTGCCGTTGCGTCGTGGACAGCGGATCGCCGTGATCGGGGAGCTGGCCGCGGCGCTGCGGTACCAGGGTGGCGGGAGCTCGCACATCACTCCCACTCGCGTGGAGCACCCCCTGGAGGCTCTCGCCGCCGTGGCGGGCGAACACGGGCTGAGCCTCGAGCACGCTGGCGGGTACTCGTCTGATCCCAGGACCAACAGCATCGCCTTGCTGGACGAGGCGGTGCAGTTGGCCGCCGGTGTCGACCTCGCCGTCGTCTTCGTCGGCTTGACCGATCGCGAGGAGTCCGAAGGCTTCGACCGCGAGAGCCTGCACCTGCCCGCCGACCAGATGGCCGTCGTGCAGGCGGTCGCGGCCACTGCCGCGCGCACTGTGGTGGTGCTCTCCCACGGCGGCGTGGTGACCTTGGAAGGGTGGCACGACCGGGTCGAAGGGATCGTCGATGCGACTCTGCTGGGTCAGGCCGGGGGCGGGGCGATCGCCGATGTCCTGCTCGGGGTGGTCAACCCTTCCGGGCACCTCGCCGAAAGCATCCCGTTGCGCCTGCAGGACACGGCCAGCTACCTGAACTTCCCCGGTGAGCAGGGGCACGTGCGCTACGGCGAGGGCGTCATGGTCGGCTACCGCTACCACACCTCCGCCCAGGTGCCGGTCCGTTACCCCTTCGGGTACGGGTTGTCCTACACCACCTTCCGCACCGACGGCCTCGGGGTCGAGGTCACCGGCGAAGACACCGCGCAGGTGACGGTCAGCGTCACCAACACCGGTGAGCGCGCCGGCAAGCACGTCGTGCAGGTCTACGTGGCCACCACCGCCGGCCCGGTGCGCCGCGCGGTGCGGGAGCTGCGCGCTTTCGCCAAGGTTGAGCTGCAGCCTGGAGAGTCCGAGGTGCTCACTCTGGAGCTGGACCGGCGTGCGTTCGCGTACTGGGACGTCGAACTGCACCAGTGGGTGGTGCCGGCGGGGGAGTACACCGTGCAGGTGGGCACCGACGCCGACACCGTCGTCGCCGCGCAGTCCATCAACCTAGAAGGCGATCGACTCGTACGCGAACTGACTCTGGCATCCAGCGTGGGAGAGTGGTTCACCCACCCGCTGGTCGGCCCGGCCTTGCAGCAGGGCATGGCTTCTGCCATGACCCCTGAACAAGCCCAGCAGGCGCAGGACAACCCCGAGCAGCTGAAGATGGTCGAGTCCATGCCGATGCAGCAGTTCCTGGCCTTCACCGGGGACATCTTCCCGCCCGAAGCGCTGGAGCAGCTCATGGCCTTGAGCCGGACGCCGGCGTGAGCGCGCCCCGGCGCACCGTCTTCCTCACCGGCGCCTCCGGCAACTGGGGTCGCCACGTCCTGGCCGAACTGGCTCGACGCCGCGCTGGTACAGCGGTGCGTGGCGGCCTGCGACATCGTCCTGCACGTCGGTGCGGTGGTCTCACCCTTCGCCGATGACCGCCCCGAGCTGACGCACCGGGTCAACGTGGGCAGCATCCGCCACATCGTTGACGCCGTACGGGCCCTGCCCGACCCTTCGGCGGTGAGCGTGGTCGGCATCGGCTCTGTCGCTCGGACCGGTGACCGCAACCCGCCGGTGCAGTGGGGCCGGGTCGGTGATCCGCTGGCGGTCTCGCACTACGACGAGTACGGGCAAAGCAAGATCATCGCCGAGAAGGTCCTCGTCGACTCCGGCCTGCCGCGCTGGACGTGGCTGCGCCAGACCGGCATCTTCCATCCCGGCATCCTCGGCATCCGCGACGCGATCACGACCCACTCACCCTTCGCGGGGGTCATGGAGTGGGTCTCGGTCGAGGACGCCGCCCGACTGCTGGTGAACCTGTGCGAGTCCGACGTCCCTGAGCAGGTGTGGGGGCAGGTGTTCAACATCGGCGGCGGCGAGGGCTGGCGCCTCA
Organism: Kineococcus rugosus; assembly: GCF_050871975.1. Classification (NCBI taxonomy): domain Bacteria; kingdom Bacillati; phylum Actinomycetota; class Actinomycetes; order Kineosporiales; family Kineosporiaceae; genus Kineococcus; species Kineococcus rugosus. Next base: position 78,725 of record NZ_JBJLSJ010000009.1, read on the forward strand.
CGAACTGGCAGTTGCAGACCCGCATGACCGCCGCTCCAGGTGTGCGCGACGTGCGCGCCTGGTACGAACGCCAAAGGTTCGCGACCCGCAACTTCCACGGGGTGAAACCGCGGGCCGCGAACTCGGCGGTGATCACCCCGAGGACGCGGTCGCGGGTGGTGGATCCCCGCCGGGCGGACGGTCGGCGACCCGCGTCTCGAGCGTGGACAGGTCCACTGCTCACGGGCACGACCGCCTCCGGTCGACGTCGGGCAGACGGACTGGTCCATCCACCCGCAGGCATCCACGGAGACGGCCTCGTACCGCGTGCTCGGTCGATCGGGCCTGGTGGTGGGCCCGTCGGCCCGGGCGACGACGACCTCCGGTGCAGGGCGCTGGGACTGGTCGCCGCAGGTTCCGCGAGGTCTTCCGGAGCTGCTCGAACGCCGACGGGAACTGCGTCGACACCGCGGACGCCCACGCCGCCGGTGAGTTCGAGCAGGGAGGGAGCGCTGCGCTCGGACGGGAGCGGTGACGGTGCTGCGCCGGTCGACGACGTCGGCGCAGCACCGTCAGACGGTTGAACCGGTCACCCGGTCCTGTCGGTGCTGCTGGTTCCCGGGGCTCAGGACGTGGCGTCGGGGCGCGAACCGCGGACCGCGGCGCCGGCGGCGGTGACCAGGGCCACGGTCTGGTCGACGACGGCCTGCCGGTCGGCCTCGAACGCCGGGTCCGTGAGCACCGACGGGTCGCCCGGGTACTCCAGCGCGGAGACGTGCAGGTGCCCGCCGGGGACGTCCCAGGCCTGCATGCCGATCCGCAACCGGTTGGAGCGGTACATGCTCTCGTTCGAGAGGTAACTGCCCCCCGGGCCCGACCCGGCCCGGCTGCCGGGCGTCGGGTCGTCCCCGCACCGCAGGGCCGTGGGCTCCGGCCACGTCCCGGCCGGCCACTCGCAGATGCCGTCGTTGAGCTGCACGGGCCACGGGCCGGTCCCGGCGGCGATCATCGCCTCGTACGGCAGCGTCGTCTCGATCCACTCCGGGGAGTCGTACGGCTGCGGCCAGTGCGAGGGCCGGGAGACCGGGCCGAACTGCTGGTTGCGGTTGTTGTCGGGGGACCCGCCGCGGGCGTTGGCGGCCCACTGCTCGACGTCCATCCGGCCGCGGCCGGTCTGGCTGATCGTCATGATCATGTCGGTGCGGTTCTCGCCGGTGGCCAGCACCGGCCCGAACGCGTCCTCGACGACGCCCTGGTCGAAGTCGGTGTAGTTGACCGGCAGGACGACGGCCTCCACGGTGACCGGACCCTGCGGGGTCTGCACCGTCCGCCCGTCCAGCTGCAGGGCGCTGGCCCCGGAGGGGTTGGAGTTCCGCAGGCTCGCGTCGAGGCTGTAGGTGTCGAACCCGCTGATGACGACGCGGGTCGCGTCGGGTTCCTCCGGCGACCAGGTCACCGAGGAGATCCCGCGGCTGGTGCGGTCGAGCAGGTGCAGCAGGCCCTGGCGCTGCAACGGGCTCTCCAGGTACGCGGCGTCCAGCGAGCGCAGCGCCGCGCTCATCGAGGTGCGCGCCCAGTACAGCGGCCGGTCGTCGTAGCGGTCGATCGTGCCGCTCTGCAGGCGGCCCTGGGCGCGGGCGACGGCGGTGTCCCACAACCCCTGGCCGCTGCTGCGGACGAGGTCCTGCGCTTCCTCCAAGGTGGTCGCCGCGCACAGGCGGGAGGAGAAGTCCTCGACGAGGCCGTCGAAGCCGGCGGCGCGCAGGAACTGCCGGGAGGCGGGTTCCCCGCCGGGCACCAGCGGCTGGCCGAGGCGGGACTCCTCGACGGTGAGCACGGTGGACGGCGCGGCGCACGCGGGCGCCGGGGCGGGGGCGGTCTGCGCGGCGGAGGGTGCCGCGGCACCACCGACCACGAGCGCGGTGGCCGAGGCGCCCAGGACGGCGGTGCGCCAGCCGGTGCGGGAGGGACGGGGGAGAAGGGCCACGGTGACCTCACCAGGTGGGGGGACGAGCAGGTGGCCGTGACGCTAGCGAGTTGTTGAACGACCTGGCAATGGTCCTGCTGTTTCGACTACGTTTCGCGGATGCACCCCCCCGCGTCGGACGGCGACGCGCGACTGCCGGAACGGCTGAGCTCCGCCGGGCGCGCCCTGGTCGCCGGCGGGGGCGCGGACCGGGTCGCCGAGGCTCTGCGCGACCTGGTCGCCGACGGTGCGCTGGTGCCGGGGACGCGGCTGCCGGAGGACGCGACGAGCGCGTCCCTGGGGGTCTCGCGCAACACGCTGCGCGAGGCGTTCCGGCTCCTGGTCCGCGAGGGCCTGCTGCGCCACGAGCTGCACCGCGGCGTCTTCGTGCGGTCGCTGACCGCCGCGGACGTCGCCGACGTGTACCGGTTCCGGCGCGTGCTGGAGTTCGCCGCCATCGACGGGCCGCACGAACCCTCTGCGCTGCACCGGGCCCGCGAGGCCGTCGAGGAGGGCCGGGCGTCGCTGCGGGCCGGCGACTGGGAGGGCGTGGGCACCGCGAACAACCACTTCCACTCCGCGGTCGTCGCGCTCGCGGGCAGCCCCCGCATGGACGACAGCATGCGCCACCTGCTGGCCGAGCTGCGGCTGGCGTTCGTCGTCGTGACCGATCCGCGCCCGTTCCACGAGCCGTACCTGGAGGACAACGGACGCATCGCCGACCACCTCGAAGCGGGTGAGCGCGGCCGTGCCGGGCGGTTGCTCGCCGCCTACCTCGACCGGGCGGAGCGGCAGTTGCTCGCTGCCCACCGGTGAGCCGTCCTCACTCGGGCGCAGGTGGATCGTTGAACAACCCCCGGGGTGCCGCGCGCGAACCCGATCGGACCGACGACGGTCCGCGGCCGGCGAGCGCTGCACCCGCCCCCGCGGACCGCCCCCGCGCTGCGGGGGGTGGGTGGGGCGTCCCCGGAGTGGGTCGGGCGGGTCCGTCGGCGCTCCCCGTTCGTCGAAGCGCTTGAACGACGGGAGCGGCGCAGGGCGCCCTCCATGCCTCGATCCTGAGTCGTCTGACGATTTCCGGTCCCGGTTCTTGCCATCCGGGCGACACCTGCCTACGGTGAGTCATCGAATCGCTTCGACCGGCAACGACGCCTGGCGCGATGATGCGGCACCGCCGTCGCGTCGATCGACGTCCGACATGAAGGAGTGTGGACACGATGGAGAAGCCCACCCGACCCGCGACCCGGCCCGCCCCCGAGCGCCGCGGACCAGCCCGGCGCTCGGTGCTCGGCTCGGTCGCCGCCGGCGCCGCGCTGGTGGCCGTGCCCGGCGCGCTCGGGGCGTGCACCTCCCAGGAGCAGGCCGCCTCCCGCCAGGAGGGACCGCTGTCGGAGGCCGACCTGGCCGCGGTGCTGCCCACCTACAAGGCCCTGACCCTCGCCGAGCCGGACATCCCCGGCGTCGACGGCTCGACCCCCGGGTACACCACCGTGCCCACCGCCCTGGTGAAGTCCGTGCAGGGCGTCCCCGGGTCCGGCGGGGAGTACACGGCGATGAGCCCGGCCTGGTGGACCAGCCCGCCCGGCATCGAGGACAACGCCTACTACCAGGCCGTCAACGAGGCCCTCGGCGCCACCGTCGAGTTCCAGGTCAGCGACGGCAACACCTACGCCGACAAGCTGCAGGCGGTGCTGGCCTCGCCCAAGAACGTCCCGGACTGGGTCGTCATCCCCACCTGGAACGTCCCCCCGCGCTTCGAGCAGGGCGTCAGCGCGCTGTTCGCCGACCTCACCGACCACCTCGCCGGCGACAAGGTGCTGAAGTACCCGAACCTGGCGAACCTGCCCACCGACGCGTGGAAGTACTGCGTCTTCAACGGCCGCCTCCACGCCCTGCCCTACCCCGGTGAGCTCGTCGGCAACGCGCTGTTCTACCGGCGCGACGTCTTCGGCCGGCTCGGCCTGGCCGCCCCCACCAGCGCCGACGAGCTGCTGCAGGTCGCCAAGGACGCCACCGACCCCGCCGCCCGCCGCTGGGGCTGCGAGGACATCTGGGACGGCGCGCAGCTGATGTTCGGCTGCACGGACTGGACGGTGCGGGACGGCAAGCTCCTCAGCCGGTTCGAGAACGAGAACTACCGCGAGGCGATCGAGTTCATGCGCGAGCTGTTCGCCTCCGGGGCCGTGCACCCCGACGCCGTCGCCGGCAACACCCAGCAGGCCAAGGACCGCTTCGAGTCCGGGCAGACCGTCATCGCCGCCGACGGTCTCGGCGGCTGGCACGAGGCGCTGGCCCGCGTGCTGCCCTCCAACCCCGCCTACGACCAGCAGCCGATGGACTGGTTCGCCCCCGATGGCGGCGCACCGACCCTCTACAAGGGGCAGCCGGTCAGCATCTTCAGCTTCCTCAAGAAGACCGACGACACCGCCGCGATCGAGGAGATGCTGGCGCTGGCGAACTTCATCGCCGCCCCGTTCGGGTCCGAGGAGTTCCAGCTCGTCAACTACGGCGTCGAGGGCGTCACCTTCGAGCGCGACGCGTCGGGCGCCCCGGCCCTCAACGAGCGCGGCGGCACCGAGGTGACCTCCACCTACGGCTTCCTGGTCAGCCCGCCCATCGTCAACGCCAAGGTCCAGTTCCCGCAGTACGTGCGCGACTTCTGCGACTGGATGGCCCGCCAGGCCCCGCACGTCACCGAACCGGTCTTCTACGGCCAGCAGATCCAGGACCCCAGCCGGTACAGCTCGCTGGGCAAGCCGTTCGAGGACCTCGCCAAGGACATCATCCGGGGCCGTCAGGACGTCTCGGCCCTCGACGCGGCCGTGAAGGACTGGCGCAACTCCGGCGGCGACGAGCTGCGCGCCTACCGGGAGAAGTTCCTCACCGGCGACGAGGAGCTCTGACCGTGGCGTCCACCCGCGTGCAGCGCACGCGCGAGGAGCAGGTGGGCGTGGTGCCCGGGCGCCCACCGGCGCGCACGCCGCGCAACCGGCTGGGGCACCTGGCGCGGTTGCGCCGGGACCGCTCGCTGCTGCTGATGTGCCTGCCCATGGTGGGGCTGCTGGTGGTCTTCGCCTACGTCCCGATGGCCGGCAACGTCGTGGCCTGGCAGGACTACTCGCCCTTCACCGGCGTGCGGGCCAGCCCCTTCGTGGGCTGGGCGAACTTCGAGCGGGTGTTCTCCGACCCCTCGTTCTGGGCCGCGGTGCGCAACACGCTCACCATCACCGCGTTCCAGCTGGTGTTCTTCTTCCCCGTGCCCATCGCGCTGGCGCTGCTGCTGAACAGCGTGCTCAGCAGCCGGGTCCGGGTCACCGTCCAGTCGATCGTGTACCTGCCGCACTTCTTCTCCTGGGTGCTGGTGGTCTCGATCTTCCAGCAGGTCCTGGGCGGGGCCGGGCTGCTCAACCGCGTCCTGGAGGCCGCGGGGTTCTCCGGGGTGGACATCGTCACCAACCCCGACACGTTCCTGTTCCTCATCACCTCCCAGGCCGTGTGGAAGGACGCCGGCTGGGGGATCATCGTGTTCCTGGCGGCCCTGGCCGCGGTGGACCCCGCCCTGTACGAGGCCGCGGCGATGGACGGCGCGAACCGGTGGCGGCGCATGTGGCACATCACGCTGCCGGCGCTGAAACCCGTCATCGTGCTGCTGCTCATCCTGCGCCTGGGCGACTCCCTCACCGTCGGCTTCGAGCAGCTCATCCTGCAGCGCGACGCCGTGGGGCAGGGCGTGGCGGAGGTCCTGGACACGTTCGTCTACTACCGCGGTGTCCGCAACGGCGACTGGAGCTACGCGGCGGCCGCGGGCCTGGTCAAGGGCGTCGTCAGCCTGCTGCTGGTGCTGGCCGCCAACAAGGTCGCGCACGTGTTCGGCGAGCAGGGGGTGTACTCGAAGCGATGAGCGTCACCGAGGACGTCAACGGGGCCGCACCGGTCCCGCAGGAGAGGCTGCGCGCGCGCACCTCCACCCGCCCGCCGTGGGACGAGGAACCCACGGCCGTCGGCCAGGGCCTCAAGGGCCTGGCCCTGGTGCTCATCTGCGCCGCCGTGCTGGTGCCGCTGTACACGATCCTGCTGACCAGCCTGTCCACCCAGGACACGATCACCCGCGCCGGCGGGCTGGTCCTCGTGCCCGGTGAGGTCACGCTGGACGCCTACCGCCAGGTCCTCGGCGGCGGGGTCGTCACCCGCGCCGTCCTGGTCAGCGTCGGCATCACCACGGTGGGCACCGCGGTGAGCATGGTCGTCTCGGTGCTGGGCGCCTACGGGCTGTCGCGGCCGGGGTCCTACGGGCACCGCACCATCCTGTTCACCCTGCTCATCACCATGTTCTTCGGCGCCGGGATGATCCCGACCTACCTGCTGGTCAGCAGCCTCGGGCTCATCGACAGCTACTGGTCGCTGATCCTGCCCACGGCCGTGTCGGCGTTCAACGTCCTGCTCCTGCGGGGGTTCTTCACCGGCATCGACGCCTCGCTCATCGACTCCGCGCGCATCGACGGCGCCGGGGACTGGCGGATCCTCACCCGGATCGTGCTGCCGATGTCCAAGGCCGTGACCGCGGTCATCGCGCTGTTCTACGCCGTCGGCTACTGGAACGCCTTCTTCCAGGCGACGCTGTACATCAACGACTCCACCAAGCAGCCGCTGCAGGTCGTCCTGCGGTCCTTCGTGCTGCAGGGCGTGGACGTGCCCGGTGCCGTCGACGTCGGCTCGGGGCAGGTGGCGAGCCTGGCCGTGCAGATGGCCGTCGTCGTCATCGCCATCGTGCCGGTGCTGCTGGTGTACCCGTTCGTGCAGAGGCACTTCAGCTCCGGGGTGATGATCGGCGCCGTCAAGGGCTGACCCACCTCACCCCCCACCTCGCCCCGCCCCGGGGCGCCACCCGAGGAGACCAGTGACCGACCGCGCGGTGCCCCGCCCCCCGACCCTGCGCTTCGGCGGGGACTACAACCCCGAGCAGTGGCACGAGGCGACGTGGCGCGAGGACGTCGACCTCATGCGCCGCGCCGGGGTCGACCTGGTCACCGTCGGGGTGTTCAGCTGGGCGACGCTGGAACCGCGCCCGGGGGAGCGGGACTTCGGCTGGCTGGACACCGTCCTGGACCTCCTGCACACCCACGGCATCGGGGTGGACCTCGCCACCCCGACGGCCTCACCGCCGCCCTGGCTGGGGCACCGCCACCCGCAGACCCTGCCCGTGGACGCCACCGGCACCGTCCTGCACTGGGGGTCGCGCAACCAGTTCTGCCCCTCCTCCCCGGAGTACCGCGACGCCGCCCTGAGCATCACCGGCGACCTGGCCCGCCGCTACGGCCGGCACCCGGCGGTGCAGCTGTGGCACGTGGGCAACGAGCTCGGGCAGTTCTGCTGGTGCGAGCAGACCGCGGTGCGGTTCCGGACCTGGCTGGCCGCCCGGCACGGCGACCTCGACGGCCTCAACGCCGCCTGGGGCACCGCCTTCTGGTCCCAGCGCTACGGCGACTGGGACGAGGTCGTCCCGCCCCGGGCCGCGCCCTACCTGCACAACCCCGCCCACCTGCTGGACTTCCGCCGGTTCTCCTCCGACACCCTGCTGGAGCTCTACCGCGCCGAGCGCGACGTCCTGCGCGAGCACTCCGACGCCCCGGTCACCACCAACCTCATGGGCTTCTCCCCGGTGGTGGACGGGCGCGCCTTCGGCGCCGAGGTCGACGTCGTCGCCAACGACCACTACGTCGACCCCGCCGACCCCCGCTCGCACGTGCTCGCCGCCCTGACCCACGACCTCGTGCGCTCGCTGGGGGGCGGGGCCCCGTGGCTGCTCATGGAACAGGCCACCGGGGCGGTGAACTGGCGCCCGCACAACCCGACCAAACCCCCGGGGCGGTTGCTCACCGACTCCCTGCAGGCCGTGGCCCGCGGCGCCGACGCCGTCTGCTTCTTCCAGTGGCGGGCCTCGCGGGCGGGCAGCGAGCAGTTCCACTCCGCGATGCTGCCCCACGCCGGGCCCGACACCGACCGGCACCGGGAGGTCCGCGAGCTCGGCTCCCTGCTGCAGCGGCTCGACGCGGTCGCCGGCACCCGGGTGCCGGCCCGCGCCGCCCTCGTGCACGACTGGAGCAGCTGGTGGGCCTCGCAGGGACCGGCGCGCCCCACCGACCGGCTGCGCGTCGAGGACCAGCTGCTGGCCCACTACGAACCGTTGTTCGCCCGCGGCGTCACCACCGACGTCATCGGCCCGCAGGACCCGCTGGAACCGTACCGGCTCATCGTGGTGCCCGCCCTGCACCTGCTCGAACCAGGGCCCGCGCAGCGCCTGGCGCAGTGGGTGCACGCCGGCGGCACGCTGCTGGTCGGCCCCGGCACCGGGTTCGTCGACCGCCACGGCGCCGTGGAACCCGGCCGGTTCCCGGTGCGGCTGCGCGACCTGCTCGCCGCCTCCGGCGAGGAGCACGCCCCGCTGGTGGCGCCCTCGGCGTGCACGGGGGATCTGGGGGAGTTCCTCGTCGCCGACTACGCCGAACGCGTCCGCAGCGACGGCGCGCGGGTCTTGGCCGCGCACGCCGGCGGCGACCTCGACGGGGTGCCGGTCGTCACCCGCAACGCCGTCGGCGGCGGCAGCGCCTGGTACTGCTCGGCCCTGCTGCCACCGGACGTCCTGGACCGGGTCCTGGCCCGCTGCCTGGCCGAGGCCGGCCTGGCGGGGGACCTGCCCGCCGTCCCCGCCGGCGTGGAGGTCGTGCGCCGCGGACCGGCCCTGTTCGTCCTCAACCACACCGGCGGGCCGGTGAGCGTCGACCTGGGCGCCACCGCCCGCCGTGACCTCGTCGGCGGGCAGACGCTCGCCGGCCCGACCGTCCTGGCGCCCCGTGCGGGCGCCGTCCTCGTGGAGGAGAGCACGTGAAGTTCACCGACGGGTACTGGATGCTGCGACCGGGGTTGCAGGCCCTGCGCCCGCGCGCCGTCGACGACGTCGACGACCTCGGCGACGCGCTGCGCGTGTTCGCCCGGACCCGGCCCGGCGCCGGGCGCGGCGACACCCTGAACCAGGCGCTCATCACCGTCACCCTCACCTCCCCGGCCCCCGACGTCATCGGCGTGACGATCGAGCACTTCCGCGGCGGCACCGAGCGCGGGCCGCGGTTCGCCCTGACGCACGAACCCACCGACGTCGTCACCGTCGTCGACGAGCAGGAGGCCACCCTCACCTCCGGGGGCCTGACGGCGCGGGTGCGCCGCGAGGGGCCCTGGGCCCTGGACTTCCTCGCCGGCGGCCGCCGCCTGACGGGGTCGGGTGAGCGCAGCGTCGGCGTCGTCACCGACGACCAGGGACGCACGTTCGTCCACGAGCAGCTCGACCAGGCGATCGGGGAGCACTCCTTCGGCCTGGGGGAGCGGTTCGGCGCCTTCGTCAAGAACGGGCAGTCCGTCGACGTGTGGAACGCCGACGGCGGCACCAGCAGCGAGCAGGCCTACAAGAACGTGCCCTTCTACCTCACCGACGCCGGCTACGGCGTCTTCGTCGACCACCCCGGCCTGGTGTCGTTCGAGATGGGGTCCGAGGCGGTCTCGCGCAACCAGTTCTCCGTCGAGGGCCAGCGGCTCACCTACTACGTGATCCACGGGCCGGGCCCCAAGGACGTCCTGCGCCGCTACACCGCCCTCACCGGCCGCGCCCCCCGCGTCCCGGCGTGGTCGCTGGGGCTGTGGCTGTCCACCTCGTTCACCACCGACTACGACGAGGCCACCGTCACGTCCTTCGTGCAGGGCATGGCCGAGCGGGACGTCCCGCTGTCGGTGTTCCACTTCGACTGCTTCTGGATGCGCGCCCACCACTGGTGCGACTTCGTCTGGGACCCCGCCACCTTCCCCGACCCCGGGGGCATGCTGGCCCGGCTGCGCGGACGGGGCCTGCGCACCAGCCTGTGGATCAACCCCTACATCGCCCAGCGCTCGCACCTGTTCGACGAGGGGGCGCGGCTGGGGCACCTGGTGCGCCGCCCCGACGGCAGCGTGTGGCAGTGGGACATGTGGCAGGCGGGCATGGCCCTGGTCGACTTCACCAGCCCCGCCGCGACCGTCTGGTTCCAGTCCAAGCTGCAGGTGCTGCTCGACGCGGGCGTCGACGCGTTCAAGACCGACTTCGGCGAGCGCATCCCCACCGACGTCGTCTGGCACGACGGCTCCGACCCGGAGTTCATGCACAACCAGTACGCCCAGCTCTACAACGCCGCCGTCTTCGAGCTGCTGCGCCGCCACCGCGGGGAGGGGGAGGCCGTCGTGTTCGCCCGCGCCGCCACCGCGGGCGGGCAGCAGTTCCCCGTGCACTGGGGCGGCGACTGCGAGTCCACGTTCCCGGCGATGGCGGAGTCCCTGCGCGGCGGCCTGTCCCTGGCCCTGTCCGGGTTCGCGCACTGGAGCCACGACATCGGCGGTTTCGAGGGGTCCCCGGACCCGGAGGTCTTCAAGCGGTGGGCGGCGTTCGGGCTGCTGTCCTCGCACTCGCGCCTGCACGGCTCCGGGTCCTACCGCGTGCCGTGGCTGATCGACGCCGAGTCCGTGGACGTCGTGCGCGCCTTCACCCGCCTGAAGATGCGCCTGGTGCCGTACCTGCTCGCCGCGGCGGAGGAGGCCGCCACCACCGGCGTGCCGATCATGCGCCCGATGGTGCTGGAGTTCCCCGACGACCCGGCGGCCGTCGTGTGCGACCGGCAGTACCTACTGGGCCCGGACCTGCTCGTGGCGCCGGTGTTCTCCGCCGACGGCGAGGCCGTCTACTACCTGCCCGAGGGGCGCTGGACGGAGTTCGCCACGGGCCGGACGGTGCGCGGGGGACGCTGGGTCCGCCGGCACGTGCCGGTCGACGCGGTGCCGCTGCTGGTGCGCCCGGGGGCCGTCGTCCCGGTCGGGGCGGGCGAGGACGGACCGGAGTACGCCTGGAACGACGGCGTGGAACTGCGGGTGTTCGCCCCGTCCGAGGGTGACGTGCGCCGCGTCCGCGTCCCGGCCCCCGCCGGCGCGGAGTGGGCCGTGTTCGAGGTCCGCACCCACGGGGGCCGCACCACGGCCGACCTCGTCTCCGGGTCCTCCCGCGACTGGCGCCTGGTGGTCGTGCCCGACCCCGACGCCGATCCCGACGCGGGTCCGGTGGGCGGACCGGTGCGCATCGGCGCCCCCCGGCCCCGCCCCGACGAGCGGGACCCCGCCGCCCGGGGCTGACCGGCGCGCGGCGGCGCTCGCCGGCTCACCCCCCGGTTCACCCCCCGGTTCACCCCCGGGGCGCCGCCGTGCTGCCGCGGTCCTCCAGGTGCGCGGCCAGCAGGCGCGTCTCCGCGGTGCGCTCGCCGCCGATCCGGGCCACCAGCATCTCCACCGCGATCCGCCCGATGTCGGCGATGGGCACGGTCAGGGAGGTCAGCGGCCGCGGCAGCTCGTCGCCGGGACTGGCGGCGATGGTGACGATGGACACGTCACCGGGCACCGACAGCCCCTCCTCGGTCAGCAGCGCCAGCAGCGCCGGCAGGGCCGCCTCGTTGTGGACCACCAGCGCGCTCACGCCCGGCAGCCGCGAGCGCACCGCGTCCAGGGCGCGCCGCACCCCCGACGGTCCCGGTTCCGACGGCTGGTGCACCGCCTCCGCGCCCCGGGCCCGGACCGCGTCGAGGAACCCGTCGCGCACCCGCTCGGCGTACCCGGCGTGCCGGTCCAGGGCGCGCGGGGTGGAGGCCAGGAACGCGATCCGCCGGTGCCCCAGCGCGCTCAGGTGCGCCACCGCGTCGCGCGCCGCGCGGGCGAAGTCGAAGTCGACGCAGCTCAGACCGCGCGGGTCGCGCGGCACGCCGATCAGGACGGTGGGCCGGTCCAGGGCGGTGAGCACGTCGATGCGCGGGTCGTCGGCCTCGATGTCCAGCACCAGCAGCCCGTCCACCAGCGACCCCTCGCTGACCCGGCGCAGACCGGTGTCCTCCTCCTTGGTCAGCAGCAGGACGTCCAGGTCGTGGGTGCGCGCGGTCGTCGTCACCGACCGCACGAACTGCATGATCACGTTCAGGTCGACGTCCTCGTGCAGCGGTGCGACCAGGCCGACCACGGCGGTCCGGTTGGAGGCCAGGGCCCGCGCCCCGGCGTGCGGGCGGTACCCCAGGTCCTCGATGGCGCGCTGCACCCGCGCCCGGGTGGCCGGCGAGATCGTCCGCTTGCCGCTGAGGACGTAGGAGACGGTGCTGGTCGACACCCCGGCGGCCGCAGCGACGTCCATGATCGTGGTCACGAAAGCTCCTCGTCCTCACCGCGCGGTGCGCGGGTCGCCACACGCTACCGCCGGGCGCGGACGCGGTGAGGGCGGCGGGAACCAGCCGCGTGAGTCGGAGGTCGGGGCTAGCGTCCCGGGGGTGGGAGCGGTGGAGCTGGACGAGCTGGTGGTGGCCGACGCCGGGCGGTTGCGGGCCTGGCTGGGGGAGCACCACGCCTCCTCACCGGGGGTGTGGCTGGTGCTGACCCGCAAGGGCGGGACGGTCACGTCGCTGACGTGGCAGCAGGCGGTGGACGAGGCGCTGTGCGTGGGCTGGATCGACGGGCAGGCCCGCGCCCGCGACGCGCAGACCTCCTCGATCCGCTTCACCCCGCGCACGCGGCGCAGCACGTGGTCGCAGCGCAACGTGGCGAACGTGGCCCGGCTGTCGGAGGCCGGGCTGATGCTGCCGGCGGGGCTGGCGGCGGTGCAGGCGGCGCAGGCGGACGGGCGGTGGCAGGCGGCGTACGCGGGGCAGGCCCAGGCGCAGGTCCCGGCGGACCTGGCGCAGGCCATCGCGGCCGACCCGGCGGCGGCGGCGATGTTCGAGGTGCTGACCGCGACGAACCGGTACGCGCTGATCCACCGGCTGGGGTCGGTGAAGCGGGAGGAGACCCGCCGGCGCAAGATCGCCGAGTTCGTGGCGATGCTGGCGCGGGGGGAGACGTTCCACCCCCAGCGGGCCCGACCCGCCGGCCTCCCGTGAGCCGTCGGCGCCCCCGGGACGTCAGGCGGCGACGTCGAGGGTGAACCCCCGGCGGCGCAGACGGTCCACGAGCGGCGCCCCGAGGCCCGTGGCCGGGGTCAGGACCCCCGCGCGGGCGGGCAGGCGGTCGCCGTCGAGGGCGAGCGCCAGGGCGCTCTCCCCGAGCATGACCGCGGTCGCGGCGTACCCGGGGTCGCCCTGCGCGGCGACGGTCACCGCGGCGCGGCGGCCGGAGTCCGTGCGCGCGTCCAGCCGCAGCCGGAAGTGTCCCGTGCGGCGGGTGCGCTCACCCGGGCCCGTGCCGGGCGCGGGCAGCAGGCGGTCCAGCAGCGGCCGCAGGGGCCGGACGGCCAGCAGACCCGTGAGCCCGGCCAGCACCCCGGTGACGGCACCCGCCCGCAGGGCCGCGGTGCGCCCGGAGAACGCCATGACCTCCGCGTACCGCAGCCGCGGCCCGTAGGCGTGGTCGAGCAGGGCGTTGCTGCGCCGCACCACCCGCGTGTTGTACGGGGCCATGACGAAGGGCGCCACCCAGTCGCCGGTCGCTGCGCGCCGGTGCGGGCCGAACACGTCGCGCTGGCGCCCCAGGTCCGGCTCACCCGCCCGGTCCGGGCTCAGGGCGTACGGGTCGGCGACCAGGCGCCGCGCCCCCGGGTCGCGGCGCGCGGTGTCCAGCTGCAGGCGCAGCGAGTCGACCGTGCCGCCGCTGAACCCGCCGCGCGCGGACAGGACCTCCAGCGTGGCGCTCGCCAGCGGACCGGCGTCGTGCGCCTGCGCCCACTCGTGCGCGAGCAGCACGGCCAGGTCCGAGGGCACCGAGTCGAAGCCGCAGGAGTGCACGATCCGCGCGCCGCTCGCGCGCGCCGCCTCGTCGGCGGCGTCGATGCTGGCGCGCACGAACAGGACCTCACCGGTGAGGTCGGCGTAGTGGGTGCCGGCGCGGGCGCACGCCTGCACCAGCGGCAGCCCGTGCCGCAGGTACGGGCCGACGGTCGAGACCACCACCCGCGTCGACTCCGCGAGCGTCCGCAGCGACGCGGTGTCGGCGGCGTCGGCCGCCACGAGCGGCCAGTCCGCGGCGACGGGCCCCAGGTCGCGGGCCACGGCCGCCAGCCGCTCGCGCGAACGACCGGCCAGGGCGATCCGCGTCCCGGCGGGGGCGTGCGCGGCCAGGTGCGCCGCGGTCAGCCGCCCGACGAAACCGGAGGCGCCGAACAGCACGATGTCCACGTCGTGGGCCACGCCGTCACGCTAGCCCGCTGGTCCCGGCTCCACCCGCGGTGACCGTGCTCGCCCGCGGGCACGGGGGAGCGGGGCGGGACACCGGGCGCCGCCGTGACGCACACCGCCGCCACCGCACCGCACGGGGCGGGATGAACTCGGCCACCGGGGGGTGCTCCTGCCCCGGTGCTGCGAGTCGCCGGCGGGCTGCCGACGAGGTGCCGGGCCAGGGGTGCCCGGGGCGCTCGGGGCCCTCGGCCGGCACCCTCCCGCGTCACCCGCTCAGAGGATCGCGGTCACGGCGCCGGGGGCCGATGCCCTGCTGTGGCCGGAACCCCGCCCCGGGGTGCCGGCCGGCCGTCGCGGGCCGGGCTGGAGCGCTGCTCCCGGCCGCGGCGGCACCGTGGCGGGCCGCAGCGGGTGTGCCCGGGGTCCAGGAGGAGGCGATCGTGACCGCAGCACCGCACCACCCCCGCGAGGGGGACCGGTTGGCCTCCCTGCGCAGCTACCAGGTGCTCGACACCGGCCCCGACGCCGCGCTGGACGCGCTGACCGGGGCCGCGGCGCGGCTGCTGGGCGCTCCCGCCGCCCTGGTCGCGCTGCTGGACGAGGACCGGCAGTGGTTCGCCTCGGCCAGCGGCCTGGAGTCGGTCTTCGGGTACCAGACCCGCCAGACGTCGCGGGAGGCGTCCTTCTGCGCCTGGGCGGTGGCTACCGAGCAGGCGCTGGTGGTGCCGGACGCGAGCGCCGACTCGCGGTTCGCCGACAACGCGCTGGTCACCGGCCCCGAGCACGTCCGCGCGTACGCGGGGGCCCCGATCATCGGGCGCGACGGGCTGCCGCTGGGGGCGTTGTGCGTCGTGGACCGCCACGCCCGGCAGTTCGCGGCGGCCGGGGTGCAGGCCCTGGGCGAGCTGGCCACCAGCGTGGCCGAGCTGCTGGAGCTGCGCCGCCTGGACGCCGCCGCGGGCCTGGCCCCCCGCCAGGTGCTCGCCGAGAGCCACGAGCTGCGGGCCGGCATCGACGCCGGGCAGCTGGTGGTGCACTACCAGCCGGTGGTGGACCTGGCGTCGGGGGACTGGCGGGGGGTGGAGGCGCTGGTGCGCTGGGACCACCCCCGGCGCGGCCTGCTGGCCCCGGGAGCGTTCCTGCCGGTGGCCGAGGCCAGCGGGCTGGTCGTGCCGCTGGGCCGGGAGGTGCTGACGCTGGCGTGCACGCAGGTGGCGCTGTGGCGCGCCGCCCCGCCCGCGACCGCCGGCGGCGGTGCGGCGGCGGACCTGCACGTCGCGGTGAACCTGTCCGGGCGCCAGCTGAGCGAACCGGACGTGGTCGACGTCGTCACCGACGCGCTGGTCGTCAGCGGCCTGCCCGCGCAGGCGCTGACCCTGGAGCTGACCGAGACCTCCCTGGCCGGCACCGGCGCGCAGGTCGACTCCGCCCTGGCGCGCGTCCGGGAGGCGGGGGTGCGCCTGGCGCTGGACGACTTCGGCACCGGGTACGCCAGCCACGCCTACCTGCAGCGCTTCCAGCCCGACGTGGTGAAGATCGACCGCTGCTTCGTCGCCGCCCTGGGCCGGTCCGGGCGCGACGACCTGCTGACCGGCTCGCTGATCGACCTGGGTCTGCAGCTGGGCTGCGAGGTCGTCGCCGAGGGCGTCGAGACCGCCGGGCAGGCCCGGGCGCTGCGGGACCTGGGCGTGCGTACCGCGCAGGGGTACCTGTTCTCCCCGCCGCGCGCCGCCGACGACCTCCTCGCGCTGCTGGGCGCGCGCGGCTGAGACCGGCCCGCGCCGCCCGCCGCGCCGCCCTCCTGACCACCCCCGGGGGCCGGCGGCACCACGACGACGAGGGGCCCCGACCGGCGTCACCGGTCAGGGCCCCTCCTCGTCCCCGGGCCGCGCGGCCCGGCCCGCTCTCAGCGACCGGCCAGCAACGGCGCCAGCGCCCGCGCCATGTCCCGCGCCCGCGGCAGGTCCCGGGCGCTCGCGGGCCGCCGCACCGCCAGGACGCCCTCGGCGGGGCCGGGGTCGGAGACGTCGAGCACCACGGCCCGCCCGTCCACCAGCATCGCGTCCAGCAACCGCTCCGCGTCCGGGGCCGCCGCCACCACCCGCGAGCGCAGCAGGTGCCCCACGGCGGTGGTCCGCGCCAGCCGCAGCAGCAGCGACTCGTCGTCCAGGTGGCTCAGCTCCGGGCGGCGCACCAGCGTCCGGGCCAGGGCGCTGATCTCCGCGGCGGTGGCCGGTGGGGCGACGGGGGGTCGCGAGGGGTGCGGCACGGTGGGTCCTTCGGGGCCGACGGTCACAGCCCCCGGTGGGCTGCCCGTTCCCCCTATCGTTCGACACCCCGCCGCGCTCACCCGATCCGCCGTTCGGGCGGCCCCGACCGCTCGACCCCCCGGTGGTCGCCGGCGCTTCACCTCCGGTGACCCGGTGCCGATGAGGAGGTGAACGGACCACAGACCGCGCACCGGCAGGAGGGCCCGCGGCCATGCTCGTCCTCGTGGACCAGGACCAGGTCCTGGCGGACTTCGGCGACGGCTTCGACCGCCTCTTCAGCGCCACCCACCCCGGCGCCCCCCTGGCCCCGCGCTCGGCGGCCACGTCCTACTGGATCGAGGACAGCTACCCCCCGGACTGGCACGAGCGCATCCGCGCCATCTGCACCCGCGAGGGGTTCTTCCGCGGCCTGCGACCCCTGCCCGGCGCTCGCGAGGCGCTGGAGGGGATGCTCGACGCGGGGCACGACGTGCGGATCTGCACCGCTCCCGTGCGGGCGTACCGCCACTGCGTGCGGGAGAAGTACGAGTGGGTCGAGGAGCACCTGGGCCTGCACTGGACCGAGCGGATGGTCGTCACGCGCGACAAGACGCTCGTCACCGGCGACGTGCTCGTCGACGACAAGCCGCAGGTCGTCGGCACGCTGGCCACCCCGACGTGGACGCACGTCTACTACCGCACCGGCTACAACGAGCACCTGCCCGGCACCCACCTGGACTGGTCGAGCTGGCGCCCCGTCCTGGAGGCCGTGGAGGCCGAGCGCGCCACCGGCGGCACGCTGCTGCTGCCGCGGTCGGTCGACGCGCGCACGCCCGCGGACACCCACCGGCGGCCGGTCCCGGTGGACGCCGCGGCCACCACCGGGAGCCGCGCGTAGGGATCCGCTCGTGGGGGTCCGCGGGGGCGCGCCCAGGATCAGTCGTGCGGCGCGGGTTTCACGGTGATCACCGGGCACGGCGCGTCGAGGATGATGCGCTGCGCGGCGCTGCCCATGAGCAGCTTGCCGACCGGGGTGCGGCGGCGGTGGCCGACGACGACGGCGGAGGCGCCCAGCTCGTGCAGGGCCTCCACGACGACCTCGGCGGTGTCGCCCTGCCCGGTGCGCTGCTCCACCCGGGCCCGGACCGCGCTGCCGGCCAGGTCGGCCCGGACCCGGTCCAGCTGCTGCGGGGAGGCGTAGGTACGTTCGGCGAGCGCGGTCCCGGCGGGGGCGTTGAGGACGAACAGGTCCTCCCCGCGGCGCTGGGCCTCCTCGACCCCGGCGCGCAGGGCGGCCTCGCCCTCGGGGGTGGGTGCGTAGGCGACGACGACGGTCACCGGTGGGCCTCCTCGGACTGGGACTGGGACTGGGACGGGGTTCCGGACGGGGTTCCCGGCGGGGTCCCCCGGACGTCGGCGGTGCGGCGGGCGCCCCACCGACCCGGCAGCAGGCGCCGGTACAGCGGGAACGCCACGACCAGGGCGACCACGACGTACACGGCCACGGAGAACGGGTCGGCGACCAGCCCGGTCCAGCTGCCCCGGGAGATGGTCAGCGCGGTGCGCAGCCGTTCCTCGGCCAGCGGCCCGATGATCACCCCGATGATCAGCGGCAGCACCGGCAGCCCGAAGCGGCGCATGACGAACCCCAGCACCCCGAAGGCCAGCAGCAGCCACAGGTCGAACGTCTGCAGGTTGGCGGCGTAGGCGCCCAGCGTCGCGAAGAACAGGATCCCGGCGTACAGGTACGGGCGGGGGATCCGCAGGAGCTTGGCCCACACCGGCGCCAGCGGCAGGTTCAGGACCAGCAGCAGGGCGTTGCCGACGAACAGGCTGGCGATGAGCGCCCACACCAGGTCCGGTTCGCGCTCGAACAGCAGCGGGCCGGGCTGGAAGCCGTAGGAGATCAGCGCGGCGAGCAGGACCGCGGCGGTGGCGTTGGTGGGGATCCCCAGGGCCAGGGTCGGGACCAGGGTCCCGGCGGCGGAGGCGTTGTTGGCGGCCTCGGGCCCGGCGACACCCTCGATGGCCCCGTGCCCGAACTCCTCGGGGTGCTTGGACAGCTTGCGCTCGGTCACGTACGACAGGAACGTCGGCAGTTCGGCCCCACCGGCGGGGACCGCCCCGAACGGGAACCCGAGCGCGGTGCCCCGCAGCCACGGTTTCCACGACCGCTTCCAGTCCGCCCGCCCCATCCAGGGCCGGCCCACGGGGATGACCTCCACCGCGGAGCGGCGCATCCGCGAGGCCACCCACAACGCCTCCCCGACGGCGAAGATCGCGACCGCGATGACGACGATGTCGATGCCGTCGACCAGTTGCAGCACCCCGAACGTCAGCCGCGCCTGACCGCTGATGGCGTCCAGACCCACCAGGCCGATGGCCAGCCCGGTGAACAGCGAGGCGAAACCCCGCACCCGCGAGGAACCCAGCACCGCGGTGACGGCCAGCAGCGCCAGGACCATCAGCGCGAAGTAGTCGCCCTCGCTGAGGTTCACCGCCAGACCCACCATGAGGGGCGCGGCGGCCACCAGCAGCACCGAGCCGATGGTGCCGGCCACGAAGGACCCGATGGCGGCGGTGGACAGCGCCTGCGCGGCCCGTCCCCTCCTCGCCATCTTGTTGCCCTCCAGCGCGGTCACCACCGAGGACGACTCCCCGGGGGTGTTCAGCAGGATCGCGGTGGTGGACCCGCCGTACATCCCGCCGTAGTAGATGCCGGCGAACATGATGAGGGCGCTGGTGGGTTCCAGCGCGTACGTCAGCGGCAGCAGCAGCGCCACCGTCATCGCCGGGCCGATGCCGGGCAGCACGCCGACGGCGGTGCCGAGGACGACACCGACGGCCGCGAAGGCCAGGTTGGCCGGGGTCAGCGCGTCGCCGAACCCGCCGAGCAGCAGAGCCAGGTCGCCCATCACAGGATCCCGTCCAGGAGGCCGGGCGGCAGCTGGATCCCCAGCACCACCCAGAAGAAGTAGAAGGTGGTCAGCGACAGCACGGCGCCGACGGCGATCCCGCGCAGCACGCTGCGCCCGCCGAGGACCTTGGCGGTGACGCCGAAGAACACCGCGGCGCACACCACCCAGCCGAGCCGTTCCAGCAGCAGGACGTTGGCGACGAAACCCAGCCCCAGCCCACCCAGGCGCACCCAGTCGGTGCCGGCGGAGGCGTCGACGTCCTCGCCCTCCTCGGCCTGACCGCGCCCCCCGCGCAGCACGTCCACGGCCAGGGCGACGGCGGTCAGCACCAGACCGGCGGCCACGACGTACGGCACCGGCCGCGGGCCGATGACGCCCTCGTCGACCAGCCCCTGCGACAGCGTCGCCGCGTCGGCCAGCACCACCGCGCCCAGGCCCAGCAGCAGCGCGCACACGCCCAGCTGGGACAGGTCCCGCCGCCGCGGCGCCGGGGCCGACCCCTGCGACCCCTGCGACCCCGGCGCGGGCGCGGCGTCGGCCGCGTGCGCGCTCACACCAGCCCCAGCCGGGCCAGGACGTCGCGGACCCGCCCGGCCTGCTCGTCCAGGAACGCTCCGAACGCCTCACCGGTGGTGAAGGCGTCGGTCCAGGCGTTGTCGGTGAGCACCTGCCGCCACTGCGGGGAGTCGTGCATGCGGGTCACGGCGTCCACGAGCCGCCCCACCTCCGTCTCGTCCAGGTCGGGCGGGGCGACCAGCCCGCGCCAGTTGGTGAAGGTCAGGTCCACGTCCTGCTCGCGCAGCGTGGGCACGTCCAGGACCGGGACCCGTTCCCGGCTGGAGACGGCCAGCGCCCGCACCGCGCCCGTGGTGATCTGGTCCAGCAGTTCGCCGTACCCGCTGGTGGCGAACGCGATCTGCCCGCCCAGCAGCGCCGGCAGCAGGTCCCCGCCGCCGTCGTACACCACGTAGTTCACGTCGGTGGGGTCCACGCCGACGGCGTCGGCCAGCTGCATGGGCAGCAGGAAGTCCGGCCCGCCGGGGGAGGACCCGCCGCCCACGGCCAGCGCCCCGGCGTCGGCGCGCCAGGCCCCCACCAGGTCCGCCAGCGTCGCGAAGGGGGAGGCGGCCGGGACGAGCACCACCCCGGCCTCCTCGATGAGCTGGGCCACCGGGGTGGTCTGCTCCAGCGTCACGTCCACGTCGTTGGTGTAGGAGGCGCCGACCACGCCCAGCCCCATCGACATCAGGAACTGCGGGTTGCCGCTCTCGCTGACGCAGCGCGCCAGGCCCACGGTGCCGCCGGCGCCGGAGAGGTTGGTGACCTCCACCCCCTCGGCCGCGCCGACCTCCTCCATCACCCGCACCGCCGAACGGCCCGTCGTGTCGTACCCCCCGCCGGGGGAGTTGGGGACCAGCAGCTGCAGCCGGTCCAGGGCGCCGCCGCCGGTGGCGGCCGCGCGCCGGGTCACCCCGCACCCGGCGGCGCCGAGCACGGGCGCGGCGGCCAGCGCGGCGAGCAGGGCCCGGCGGCCGGGACGGGCGGCCCCGCCACCACCGGGGACGTGGGGGCCGCGGGGGGCACCGGGAGCGCGCGGGGCACGGGGGTCACTGCGGGTGTCGGTCATGGCGTCCTCGTCGACGGCCTGCGCCCGGGCCGGTCAGCCCGCGCGGACGGGCAGCCGCTGCTCACCCGTCGCCCAGGATGCTGCTCCCGGCCGCCCCCCGCGTCACCCTTGCGGTGGCAATGGTCCTTGCGGTCCTTGTGGTCCCACCCGACCCGCCCCCGACGGCCCCGTCCCCGCCCGGCGCGGCCGTAGGGTTCTGCCCACCCGGGCGGACGGACCCCCGGGACCGACACGAGGAGGTGCACCGGTGCGCAGACCCCGACCCCGCAGCAGCCTGGCCGGGCAGATCCTCGTCGTGCAGGTCCTGCTGTTCGCCGTCGTCCTCGTCGGCGTCGGCGCCGTGTCCGTCACCCAGACCCGCCAGGCCTCCCTCGACGCCCAGGAACGGCGCGTGCGGCAGGTCGCCGAGTACGTCGCCTCCCTGCCCCTGGTCCGCCGCCAGCTCGCCGACACCACCGGGGGACGCACCGCCGCCACCGCGCTGACCGTCACCGCCGAGCAGCTGCGCACCACCTCCGACGTCGCCGTCCTGCTGCTGGCCACCCCCGACGGCCGCGTCGTCGCCTCCCCCGCCGACCCCCGCCTGCAGGGCACCACCCTGCCCGCCGCCCCCGGCGGCCCCGCCGACGACCCCTCCTGGCTGGGACAGGTCCGCCTCGGCGAGGGCACCAGCACCGCGGCGCGGGTGCCGGTGCTCGCCGACGAGGACGGCGGGACAGCCGGCGGGGCAGCCGGCGGGGCAGTCGGCAGGGCAGCCGGGGACGTGGTCGGGGCCGTGCTCGTGGGGCAGGACGCGGTGCCCTGGAGCGCGCAGCTGCGCACCGCCCTGCCCGACCTGGGCACCTACCTCGGCATGTCCGCGCTGGTCGGGGTCCTGGGCGCCTGGCTGCTGGCCCGGCGCGTCAAGAGCCAGACCCTCGGGCTGGAACCGCAGGAGATCGCCTCCCTGGCGACCCACCGCGAAGCGGTCCTGCGCGGCATCCGCGAAGGCGTCATCGCCCTGGACCCCGACGGGGTCGTCACCGTCGCCAACGACGCCGCCCGCGACCTGCTCGACCTGCCCGCCGGCTCGGTGGGCCGGCAGGTCCGGACCCTGGCCCTGCCCCCCGAGGTCGTCGACCTGCTGACCGGCGGCCCGGCGCCCAGCGACCGCCCCGTCGTCGCCGGCGAACGGCTGCTGGTGCTCAACCGGACCGTGCTGCACCGCAGCGGCACCACCGGCGGGGAAGCGGTCGGCACCGTCACCACGATGCGCGACCGCACCGAACTGGCCGCCCTGCAGCACCAGCTCGGCCTCAGCCGCACCGCCACGCAGGCCCTGCGCGCCCAGACCCACGAGTTCGCCAACCGCCTGCACACCATCTCCGGGCTCGTGCAGCTGGGCCGCTACGACGACGTCGTCGGCTTCATCGACCGCGTCAGCCGCGGCCACGCCGAACTCGGCGAGCAGATCGCCGCCCAGGTCGACGACCCCGCCCTGGCCGCGCTGCTCCTGGCCGGCACCAGCGTCGCCGACGAGCGCGACGTCGAACTCGTCCTCGCCCCCGGCGCCCACCTGCCCGCCGTCCCCGACGACCTCTCCGACGACCTGGTGACCGTGGTGGGCAACCTCGTCGACAACGCCGTCGACGCCGCCGCCGGCACCGGCGGCGGCACCGTCGAGGTCGACGTGCGCGACGACGGCGCCGGCGGCGCGGTGGTCCGCGTCCGCGACGACGGACCGGGCGTCGACCCCGGCCTGCTGACCGAGCTGGTGCGGCGCGGCACCACCACCAAGCACGACCCGTCCCCCGGCGGGCACGGCGTGGGCCTGGCCCTCGTGCAACTGGTGTGCCACCGCCGCGGCGGGCAGCTGCAGCTGCAGCGCGGGGACCGGGGCGGCGCCACCTTCACCGCCACCCTCCCCGCCCGACCCCGGACGGCCCCCCGTGCCTGAGGACGCCCTGCGCGTGCTGGTCGTCGACGACGACCCCATGGTCGCCTCCGTCCACGCCGGCTTCGTGCACGCCGCACCCGGCTGCCGGCTCGTCGGCACCGCCGCCACCGGGACCCAGGCGCTCGACCTCGTCCAGCAGGTCCACCCCGACGTGGTGCTGCTCGACCTGTACCTGCCGGACCTCTCGGGCCTGGAGGTCCTGCGCCGCCTGCGCGCCAGCGGCGCCGACGTCGACGTCGTCGTCATCAGCGCCGCCCGCGAAGCCGACACCGTGCGGGCCGCCCTGCGCGGGGGAGTCGCCGGCTACCTCATCAAACCCTTCGGCGCCGAGCAGCTCACCGAACGGCTGCACCACGTGCGCGGCGCTCGCCGCACCCTCACCACCGGCGTGCTGCGCCAGGCCGACGTCGACCGCGCCCTCGGCGTCCAGGCGCCGGCCGCCGCCGGCGCGCGCCCGGGCCCGCTGCCCAAGGGGCTGAGCGTGGAGACCGCCGCGCTCGTGGCCGAGGCGCTGCGGACCGCCGACGCCGCC
Organism: Kineococcus rugosus; assembly: GCF_050871975.1. NCBI lineage: Bacteria > Bacillati > Actinomycetota > Actinomycetes > Kineosporiales > Kineosporiaceae > Kineococcus > Kineococcus rugosus. The sequence continues at coordinate 102,141 of NZ_JBJLSJ010000009.1, forward strand.
GTGTCGGCCAGCGAGGTCGCCGCCCGCCTCGGGCTGTCCCGGGTCGCGGTGCGCCGCTACCTCGAGCACTTCGCCGACCAGGGCGGTGCGCGGGTGCGGCTGCGCTACGGAGCCGGGCGCCCCGAGCGGCTCTACGAAGCGGTGCGCTGACCCGCCCCACCGCACGGCCCCGGCTCTCCGCGTGCGCCCCGCCCCCCACCGGGCCACAGTGGGCCCGACACCCGTCGAGGTCGCCCCGGCGCCCCAGCGCACCGGCACCCGACCCGCACCCACCGATCAGGAGACCCACCCGTGGCCGGACGACAGCTCCTCACCCGCAGCCTGCACGACATCGGCCTCGCCGCCTGGTTCGGCGGCTCCCTCATGGGCGCCGTCGGCCTCAACGGCGCCGCCGCCGCCGTCCGCGACCCCCACGACCGCGCCCGCGTCGCCGCGGCCGGCTGGGCCAAGTGGGCCCCCGTCCAGGGCGTGGCCCTGGCCGCCCACCTCGTCGGCGACGTCGCCCTCCTCGTCCGCAACTCCGGACGCGTCGTCGCCCAGCAGGGCGCCGGCGCCAACACCGTCGTCAAGACCACCCTCACCGTCGCCGCCCTCGGCGTCACCTTCTGGTCCGGCGCCGAGGGCGCCCGCCTCGGCAAGGAGACCCCCACCCCGGCCGCCGGCGCCACCGAACCGGCCGGCGGCACCGACGACAGCGCCGCCTCCGCCCAGCGCCGCCTCAAGGTCCTGCAGTGGACCATCCCCGCCCTCACCGGCGTCCTGCTCGTCCTGACCTCCCAGCAGGGCGAGCAGCAGAAGCCCCGCCAGATCGCCGCCGGCGTCGTGAAGAACCTGCTGCCCTGACCCCCCGGGAACCCCCGGGCCTCACCGCGGGCCCGGGGGACCCCCCGGCGCGAGGACGTCGCGCACCGCCTCGCGCCGCAACTCCTCCAGCTCCACCGCCTGCCGCTGCGCCCGCACCAGCAGCGCCTCCACCTCCGCCAACGGCAACGGCGCCCCCCGCGACCCCAGCTCCAGCAACGCCCCCCACAACGCCGCCTTGCCCTGCACCCCCAGCACCAGGGCCTCCAGCTCCACCACGGTCCGCAACGGCGAGGACCGCACCAGCCGCCCGTTCGGCTTCAGCGCCCCCACCGCCTCACCCACCCGCGCCGCGCCCACCAGCGCCCACCGCGGCTGCACCCCCAGCACCCGCATCCACCGCAGCAGCACCCGCCGGTCCTGCGCGACCTCCCCACCGATGCGCTCCAGCACCTCACCCACCACCGACCCGCGGTGCGCCCGCGCCGACCGCGCGAACCGCGCCCGGCCCGCCGTCGCCCCGGCCAGGTGGTCGTTCAGGTACACCGCCAGGTACCGCGACCGCTCGTGATCGTCCACGTGATCCTCCACGCCCTGCACGTACCCGGTCCGCCACCCCCGCAACCACCGCACCCCACCCCGCGCCCCGTTCCCCGCCGCGTTCCCCGCCGCGCCACCCCCCACCACCCCGGCTACCGTGACCAGACCCCGACCCACCCGCTGCACCACCCAGCAGGTGCCCCGGCCCCTGCGCGGACCACCGGAGACCCCATGCCCACCCACCCCACGCGCCGCACCCTCCTGACCGCCGGCGCCGGCACCCTCACCGGGACCCTCGCGCTCAGCGCCTGCGGCGGGTTCTCCACCGACCCCGACAGCGGCACCACCCGCGACGACGACACCCTCACCATGATCACCTGGGCCGGCGACGCCGAGCTCACCGCCTTCCGGGCGCTCGCCGACGCGTTCGCCGCCCAGGGCGGCCCGCGGGTCGAGCTGCAGGTCGTGCCGTACTCGGAGGTCCTGACGGCCGTCGACACCGCCCTGCGGACCGACTCCCCGCCGGACCTGTTCCGCGTCAGCTACACCGACGTCGCGGCCTACCGCGCCCAGGGGGTGCTGGCGAACCTGCCCGACCCGGGGTCGCTGGAGAGCTCGTTCCTGCCGGCGTTCTGGGGGGCGGTCACCGACGACGAGGGCACCTTCGGCGTCCCGCACCACACCGACACCTCGATGGTGCTGGTCAACACGGGCGCGGTGGCCTCGGCGGGGCTGGGCGCGCTGCCCGCCACGCTGGACGCGGCGTGGACGTGGGAGCAGTTCCTCGACGCCGCGGGCCGGGTGCGGCCCTCGCGGGCCGACACCTACCCGTTCGCCGTGAACTGGCAGAACGCCGGTGCGTTCCGGTGGCTGAACTTCGTCGACCAGGCCGGGGGCCGCCTGCTGACGCCGGGCCTGGACGACGTCGCCGAGGACGACCCCGGGCTGCTGGAGGCCCTGACCTTCACCCGCGACTTCTTCCGCCGCGGCCTGGTGCCGCAGGCGTCGTCCTCGCGCGGGCAGCCGGCCAGCGACCTGTTCGTGAACCAGACCGTGGCCATGGTGTTCGCCGGGGACTTCCTGCTGCAGGAGATCGACGGCGCCGGGTTCGAGTACCAGGCCACGTTCCTGCCCCGGGACGTCAACGCCTCGGCCGACCTGGGCGGCAACGCGCTCGTCGCGGTCGAGGCCGGGTCCCGGAAGGAGGCGGCGCTGGACTTCCTGGAGTTCTGCGCCGGCGCCGAGCAGATGGGCGCCTTCTGCGCGGCCGCGACCGTCCTGCCCACCCGCACCGACGTCGACCCCGCGGACCTCGACTACGCCGTGCGCCCGGACCTGATGCCGCTGTTCGTCGAGCAGGCCCGCGCCATCCGCACCGAGCTCGTGGAGCAGGTCGTCGTCCCCGACTTCAGCGCCGTCAACGGGCAGCTCGCCGACCGGCTCGACGCCGCCTTCCTCAGCGGTGACGACGACCCGGCCGCCCTGGCGCAGATCGTCGCCGGGGTGCGGTCCGTGCTCACCCCGTGACCGCGACCGCCCCCCTCGCCCGGGCTCCGCGCGGGGCGCGGACCGCCGCGGCCCGCCGCTGGGCGACGTCGTACGCGCTGCTGGCCCCGGCCCTGGGGCTGTTCGGGCTGTTCGTGCTGTGGCCGCTCGTGCAGGCGGTGCGGATCTCGCTGACCGACGCCACCGGCATCGGCACCGCCGACTTCGTGGGCCTGGACAACTACGCGCGGATGGTGCGCGACCCCTCCTTCTGGCGGGCGGCGGGCAACACCGGGCTGCTGGCGGTCGTGTCGGTCCCGGCGAGCATCGGGGCCGGTTTCGGGCTGGCCCTGCTCCTGCGGGACCGGCTGCCGGCCCGGGGGCTGTTCCGGGCGCTGTTCCTGGCCCCGTACGTCATCTCCGGCGTCGTGGTCGCCATGGCCGGCCGCTGGATCTTCGACGAGAACGTCGGGATCGTCGACCGCACCCTGTCCGGGTTCGGGCTGCCGGCCCCGGACTGGCAGTCCGGCGGGACGGCCGCGGCGGTGTCGGTGTTCGTCGTGCTGTTCTGGGCCCGCACCGGCCTGGTCGTGGTGCTGTACCTCAGCGCGCTGCAGGGCATCGACGGCGACCTCCTGGAGGCCGCGGAACTGGACGGCGCCTCCCGGTGGCAGCGGGTGCGGTTCGTCAGCTGGCCGCTGCTGCGGCCCACGACGTTCTTCGTGACCGTCCTGATGGTCATCGAGGTGTTCCAGGTCTTCGACGTCATCCGCGTCATGACCGGCGGTGGTCCCGCGGGGGCGACCGACATCCTCGTCACCTACGCCTACACCCAGGGGTTCCAGGCCCGCCGCCAGGGGTACGGGTCGGCCATCGGGGTCGTGGTGTTCCTGGTGATCCTGGTGGCGACCGTGTTCTGGTGGCGCCTGCAGCGCCGGTCCGAGGAGGAGTCGTGACCACCACCACCCGCGCGGGTGCCGCCACGGGGCAGCCGCCGCGCGCGACCCGCACGCGCCGGCGCCCCCACCGCACCCGCTGGTCCCGGTTCCTCGTGGTGCTCGTCCTGGCCGTGGTGTGGGTGTTCCCGCTGTACTGGATGGTCGTCACCGCGCTGTCGTCGCGGTCCGACCTGGTCGCCGGCCGCGTCTCGCTGCTGCCCACCTCCGTCGACCTCGGCGGCTTCCGGCGGGCGCTGACGGACTTCCCCGTGCTGCAGTGGGTGCAGAACTCCTTCGCCATCGCGGTGGTGGCCGTCGTCCTCACCGTCGTCGTGGACGTGACCGCCGGGTACGTCCTGGCCAAGCACCGGTTCCCGGGCCGGGCGGTGGTGTTCTTCCTCGTCATCGCCACGCTGATGATCCCCGTCCAGACGCTGCTGGTGCCGCAGTTCGACCTCGTCAACGACCTGGGCTGGATCAACTCGTACTGGGCGGTCATCGTGCCGCGCTCGGCCGAGGCGTTCGGGGTGTTCCTGGCCCGGCAGTACTTCCTGTCGCTGCCCGACGAGCTGCTGGAGGCGGCCCAGCTCGACGGCGCCGGTCAGCTGCGGACGCTGTGGTCGGTCGTGCTGCCGCTGGCCCGGCCGCTGGTCGCGGTGCTGGTGGTCATGACCTTCACCTACCGCTGGAACGAGTTCGCCTGGCCGCTGGTGGCCCTGCGCGACCCGGCGCTGTACACGCTGCCGGTGGGGTTGTCGTTCCTGCAGGGCCAGTACACGACGGACTACCCGGCCCTCATGGCCGGCGCGCTGGTCTCGGTGCTGCCGGTGCTGGTGCTGTTCGGACTCGCCCAGCGGCAGTTCGTCGCCGGGATCGCCCGCAGCGGCCTGAAGTGAGCCGGGCCCGCCGCGGCCGGCGGCGGTGCCCGCGGGTCGCGGCGCGCTGCCCGGGCGGGGATCGCCCGGTGGGCTAGCCTCGACGCACGGAACAACGCCGTTTCTGGAGGAACGATGGAGACCGTCACCCCCGCCTACGGCACGGGCACGCTGCTGCTCATCGCCGCCGCCGCCGTCGCGCTGCTGCTCTTCCTCATCGTGCGGGTCAAGCTGCACGCCTTCGTCGCGCTGGTCCTCATCAGCGCCCTGACCGCCGTGGTGACCACCGCACCCACGGGTGACCTGCTCGGCATCGTCGACGTCCTCACCGCCGGGTTCGGCAGCACGCTGGCCAGCGTCGCCCTGCTCGTCGGCTTCGGCGTCATCATCGGCCGCCTGCTGGAGGTGACCGGTGGGGCGCAGGTCCTCGCCGACACCCTCGTGGCCCGCTTCGGGGCCGCGCGCGCCCCGCTGGCCCTGGGGATCGCGTCCCTGATCTTCGGGTTCCCCATCTTCTTCGACGCCGGGTTCGTCGTCTTCCTGCCGATCCTCTTCGCGGTGGCCCGGCGGTTCGGCGGCCCGGTCCTGGTCTACGCCCTGCCGTCCGCGGGGGCGTTCGCGGTGATGCACGCCTTCGTGCCGCCGCACCCCGGGCCGGTCGCGGCCGGGGAACTCCTCGGCGCCGACATCGGCGTCCTCGTCCTGGTCGGCGTCGTGCTCGCGCTGCCCACCTGGTTCACCGCCAGCTACCTCTTCGGGGTGTGGGCCGGGCGCCGCAGCGACGTCCCGCTGCCGTCGGAGTGGGCCGGGCGCGCGGCCGGGAACGGCTTCGGGACGGGCGGCCCCTCCGGTCCCGGCGGGGAACCCTCCGGCGGCACCGGTGACGGCCGCCGCGTCGACACCCAGGACGCCCCCGTCTCGGTGGTCGAGCAGCCCGGCCCCCCGCCGCGGTTCGCGACGGTGCTGGCCGTGCTGCTGCTCCCGCTGGTCCTGATCTTCCTGAACACCGGCCTGAACACGCTGGCCACCGCCGGTGCCGTCGACGGCGACGCGACCTGGGTGCAGGCGCTGCGCCTGCTGGGGCAGACGCCCATCGCGCTGCTCGTCGCCGTGCTGGTCACCATGGTCGTCCTGGGCCGCGGCCGCCTCTCGCGCGGGAAGGTCGAGGACCTGGCCAACGGCTCCCTGGGGCCGGTCTGCTCCGTCATCCTCATCACCGGCGCCGGGGGCATGTTCGGCGGGGTGCTGCGCGCCAGCGGCATCGGCGACGCCCTGGCCGACACCCTGGCCGCCACGGGCCTGCCCGTCATCGTGGCCGCGTTCATCATCTCCCTGGGCCTGCGGGTGGCGCAGGGCTCGGCGACGGTGGCGCTGACCACCACCGCGGGGCTGATGGCGCCCACCGTGGAGGCGACCGCGGGCCTGTCCAGCCTGGACCCGGCGTTCATCGTCATCGCCATCGCCGCCGGGGCGACCGCGCTCAGCCACGTCAACGACTCCGGGTTCTGGCTCGTCGGCCGGTTCCTGGGGATGGACGTGCCGACGACGCTGCGCACGTGGACGGTGATGGAGACCCTCATCGGCCTCGTCGGCTTCGCTCTGGCCTTCGTCGGGTACCTGGTCCTGTGAGGGCGGGTGCCCGGCGGGGGAGCGGCCCCACGGGCGCCTCGGGGGCGTCTCGCGGGCGCCTCAGGGGACCGGGAGCCGTTCCAGGACCGCGTTGGACGTGAGCAGCGCGATCCCCTCCGCCACCACGGCCCGGTCGCCGGGGGAGGCGGGGTCGAACGGGGAACCGCCCAGCCACGCCCACGCCGCGGGCACCCGGCCGCAGACCTCGGTGAGCCGCCGCACCGGTTCGCGCACCTGCCGGGTCACGTCGTCGTCGGTGCGCACGTCCGGTGCGGCCGCGTGGGTGGCGGTGTGGCCGCAGACCTCGTGCGCCCGGGCCAGGTCCGCCAGGTCGTCCCACGTCATCGCCAGCCGGCCCTCGGGGTGCTCCAGCACGCCGTAGTCGTGGGCCCGCGCGAAGGCCCGCTGCTCGGCCGGGGCGACGTCCAGGAACTCCGTCGGCGGGTAGAACCAGCCGACCAGGCCGGTCTCGGCCAGCAGCGGTGCGGCGCAGTGGACGGCGCTGGCGAAGCCGTCGAAGAACGCCGGGACGATCCCCGGCCGCGGCGTGCTCCAGCGGCCGGTGGCGAAGAACCCCAGCACGTCGGCGGCGGTGACGGGGTCGAAGCGGGCGGCGTAGCCGTGCAGCTGCGCGCGGAACTCCTCCCGGCGCGAGAGCGGGGTGTCGTGGAAGTTCACGACGCGCAGCAGGCGACCGCCGACGAGCGCGTCGCGGACCCGGGCGACCTCGGCGTCCCGCTGCGCCCGCGGCGGGGTGCGCCACCCGGCCGGGCGCCAGGCGGCCAGCCGGTCCGGGGGGCGGGGCGCGGACGGCCGGGGAGGACCGGCGCGGAACTCCAGGTCGGCCAGCACCGCGAGGGCGTCCTGGACGGTGACGTCGGGGTCGTGCGCGGCCAGGACGTCCCACACGACCCCCAGCCGGTGGCCGAGCTCGGCGTCGACGGGGTGGGCGGGGTGGACGGGGTCCGCGGGACCGGCGGGGGAGGGCGGCGGGTGCAGCCCGAGGAACATCGCCACCCCGGCGCGCTCCTCGTCCTCCGCGGCGACGGCGGCCGCCGAGCGCAGCACCTCCGCCGGCGTGGGCGGGAGCGACGCCACGGCGGCCGGCCGCTCAGGCGAGGTGCACGTCGAGGCTGTCGGCGTTGATCGTCTTGGTGAACGGGCACAGCGACAGCGCCTGCTGCAGCACCGCCTCGGGGTCGGTCCCGGCGTCGGGCAGGGTGACGGACAGCTCGTAGCGGGCCGAGTACCCGGCCCCCTCGGCCTCGGACAGGGTCACCTGCGTCTGCACCTGCACGTCGTCGCCGTTGCCGCCGGTGGTGCTCGTGGCGATCTTCAGCGATTCCAGCAGGCAGCTGCCGAGGGCGGCGGCCATGAGCTGCTCGGGGTTGGTGGCCGACCCGTCCTGGGAGGAGGTCGCCTCCCGGACGTCGAGCGCGAGGGCGCCGTCGTCGGACCGGACCGCGCCCGCGGTGGCCGAGACGCTGGCGGTGTACAGGTCGTGTGCCATGACGCGACCGTACGAGGACTCCCGGGGGGCCGCACGGCGGAGGGGGCGCCGGTCCGCGCGCCCCGTCCGCCGGGGCAGCCGTCCCCCGGACCGGGCGCCAGCCCGCCCGAGTTCCACCCCCGTGAAGAATCACGGATCTTCCCGGCCCCAGGGGCTCCACGAGCCCTTCCCCGGTGGCGGATGGTGAGGATCCGACTCACCGGGGAGGAACTCCATGACCATCCAGCTCGACGCCACCACGACGACGCAGCGCCCCGTCACCGGTCCGGGGCAGACCCCGGGCAGCCTGCGGGCGCCCGGCCTGGAGGTGAGCGCCCCGACGGGGGACCCCGCCCTGCTGGCCTGGGTGCGCGACATCGCGCGGCTGACCCAGCCGGACGAGGTCGTGTGGTGCGACGGGTCGCAGGCCGAGCACGACCGGCTGACGGCGCAGATGGTCGCCGCGGGGACCCTGATCCCGCTGAACCCCGAACTGCGCCCCGGGTCCTTCCTGGCCCGGTCGGCGCCGACCGACGTCGCGCGGGTCGAGTCGCGGACCTTCATCGCCTCGCACCGCCGCGAGGACGCCGGCCCGACGAACAACTGGCGCGAACCGGGCGCCCTGCGCGAGGAGCTCGACGGGGTGTTCGCCGGCTGCATGCGCGGCCGGACCATGTACGTGGTGCCGTTCTCCATGGGCCCGGTCGGCGGGCCGATCTCCCAGCTGGGGGTCCAGGTCACCGACTCCCCGTACGCGGTGGTCTCCATGCGGATCATGACCCGGATGGGCGCCCAGGCGCTGGCCGCCATCGACGAGGGCCTGCCGTGGGTCCCGGCCGTCCACAGCGTGGGCTTCCCGCTCGTCGACGCCATCGGCCGCGCGCGCGCCGACGTGCCGTGGCCCTGCAACGACCTGAAGTACATCGCGCACTTCCCCGAGACCCGGGAGATCTGGTCCTTCGGGTCCGGCTACGGCGGCAACGCCCTGCTGGGCAAGAAGTGCTTCGCGCTGCGCATCGCCTCGGCCATGGCCCGCGACGAGGGCTGGCTGGCCGAGCACATGCTCGTGCTGAAGGTCACCTCCCCGCAGGAGCGGGTGTTCCACCTCGCGGCGGCGTTCCCCTCGGCGTGCGGGAAGACGAACCTCGCCATGCTGCGGCCCACCGTCCCGGGCTGGCGGGTCGAGACGATCGGCGACGACATCGCGTGGATGCGGCCCGGCCCCGACGGCCGGCTGCGGGCCATCAACCCCGAGGCGGGGTTCTTCGGGGTCGCGCCCGGCACGGGCTGGTCGACGAACCCGACCGCCATGGAGATGCTGTCCCGGGACGTCATCTTCACGAACGTCGCCCTCACCGACGACGGCGACGTGTGGTGGGAGGGCATGACCGACGAGACCCCCGAGCACCTGGTGGACTGGCGCGGCGAGGACTGGACGCCGCAGATCGGCGCCCAGACCGGCCGCACGGCCGCGCACCCCAACGCCCGGTTCACCGTCGCGGCCACCCGCTGCCCCTCGCTGGCCGACGAGTTCGAGGCCCCCGAGGGCGTGGCGATCGACGCGATCCTGTTCGGGGGCCGCCGCCGCTCGAACGTGCCCCTGGTGACGCAGGCCGTCGACTGGTCGGCCGGGGTCTTCCTCGGCGCCTCCATCTCCAGCGAGCAGACCGCGGCCGCCGAGGGCACCGTCGGCGCGCTGCGCCACGACCCCTTCGCGATGCTGCCGTTCTCGGGGTACAACATGGCCGACTACTTCGGGCACTGGCTCTCGATGGCCGACCGCGTGGAGCACCTGCCGCAGGTGTTCGGCGTGAACTGGTTCCGCCGCGGTGACGACGGCCGCTTCCTGTGGCCCGGTTTCGGGGAGAACTCCCGGGTCGTGGAGTGGATCTGCCGCCGCCTGGAGGGGGCCGTCCCCGCCGAGCACACCCCGGTGGGCCTGGTCCCCGCGCCGGGGAGCCTGGACCTGGACGGCCTGGACGTGCCCGCGGCCGACCTCGCGGAGCTGTTCGCCGTCGACCCGGCGGCCTGGTCGGCTGAGCTCGACGAGCTCCAGGCCTACTTCGCCCGGTTCGGCGACCGGCTGCCGCGGGAGATCGGCCGCAACGTCGACCGGGTCCGCGACGAGCTCCGCGCGGCGCGGTGGACGCAGCACCGCTGGGACGCCTGGGCGGTGGACTGAGCGCGACCACCCGCGGCGGCGGACCGGCCCGGGGCGACCCGGGCCGGGCGGCCGGCAGGCGCGGCCCAGGCGGCTCAGGCGGCGACGAACTCCCAGTGCCACGGCTCGAACGGACCGGGGTTCCCCTGCGCCCACGCCGGGTTGATGAACCCGAACAGGGCCGCGTTGCGGTCCATCCACTGGTGCTGCACGGACCCGGCGTCCTGGACCCCGCCGCCGAGGTCCACGGCGAGCCCCAGGCCGTGCCGGGAGGTGCCGGGCACGGCGGCCAGCCCGGGCTTGCGGGCCTTGACGTCGACCTGCTCGGCCAGCGAGCGGTAGGCGTCGGTGACGGCCAGCGGCGTGCCGAACTCGGCCTGGAACGCCTGGGACAGCGCCTCGAAGGCGTGCGCGGCGTCGCCGCGCAGCACCATGCCGGGCGCGCCGTACAGGGGGCACAACGCGTCCACGGGCAGCTCGCCGTTGGCGAACCCGGTCAGGACCCCGCCGGCGCAGGTGGCCGTGCTGGACAGGAACGCCCGGGCCCGGTCCACGACGGCCGCGTCCGGCGCCAGCGGGTCCAGCCCCGCCGCGGTCCGCTGCTGGGCCGAGTACGCCACCAGCTGCTCCTGCACGAGGCCGTCGGCGGCGGCCTTGGCCGCCAGGGCCGCGCCGGCGCTGGCGCGGGCGGCGGCCACCGCCTGCTCCGCCGTCGCGGCGGCCTCGGCCTGCACGGCGCGGGCCCGGTCGGCGGTCTCCACCGCCCGGCCGTACCCGCCGCCGACGCGGTCGACCGCGGCCAGCGTCCAGCTGACGTCCCCCGCCGCGCGCGGGTCCAGCAGCACCGCCACGCTCGACAGGTCCCGCACCCCACCGGTCCCGCGGTACGCCTGGGCCGCCCACGTGCCGAGCTCGTCGCGGCTGGCCTCCACGGCGGCCTGCGCCGCCGCCAGGTCGGCCTGCGCCGCCGCGGCGGCGGCCTCGGCGCCCTGCTGGGCCTGCAGCGCCTGCTGGTAGGTCTCCAGCGCGGCGGCGGCCCGCGCCGCCAGGTCCGTCAGCGCCTCGCGCGAGCCGGGAGCCGCCCCGGTGGCCGGGACCGGGACCGGGGCCGGAGCGGTCGTCGCGACCGCCTGCGGCGCCGCGAGGACGAGCAGCAGAGCGGCCAGCCCCACGGTCGAGGAGGTGCGGGAACGAGCGGTGGTGCGTCGGCGGGACGTGGACGGCAGGGGCGGGTGCACGGGCTGCTGATCGTCTTTCGTCGGTGGCGTGAGCGGGTGCAGGCTAGTTGACGGTCGGAGCATCCGGGAAACCGGCGCTGGTCCGTCGGGGCCCACCGCCGCGGGCGGACGTGCCGGCGGAGGGGTCGGCGGAGGGGTCAGCGGAGGGGTCAGCGGAGGTGTCGCAGCGGGCCCCTACGGTGGCTGCCGTGACCACCGACCGGGTGCCGCCCCGCCTCGTGCTCGACGTCGCCCTCGTCGTCCTCGCCGCGCTCGTCGGGGCCGGCCTCGCCCTGGAACGGGCCGAGCTGTGGGACACCTCCAGCACCGTGGTCGCCGTCCTCATCCTCGCCACGGCCCTGCTCGCGATCGTGCCCGCCGTGCTGCGGGCGGTCGCCGAGGTCCGGGGCCGGCGCACCGCCGCGCTCCGCGAGCTGCACGAGGACGTCCTCTCCGGTGCCCTGTGGGCGCTCGCGGACGCCTCCGGGCTCGACCCGCGCGACCTGGCCCTGGCCGCCTACCGGGTCCGCCGTCCCCGGTGGCGGGCCGCGACGCTGGAGCGGGTGCACCGCGTCCGGGCGCGGCGCCGCCCCGGTGCCTCCGGCGTCGCGTGGGCCCCGGGCAAGGGCGTCATCGGCGAGTGCGTCGCCTCCGGCGCCGTCGTCGCCCGCGACGTCGCCGCCGCGGAGGGCGCCGGGGACCCGCAGGGGCTCAGCGAGGCCGAGATCGCCCGGGTCCGCGGCAAGTACCCCGTCGTGGTGGCCGTCCCCCTCGTGGACGACTCCGGGTCGCGCTCGGCCGTCACGGGCTGCCTGGCCCTGGACGGCCCGGCCGGGTCGCTGCCCGCGCTGACCCGGCCGGACGTCCTGGCCGTGCTGGAGGCGACCGCCCGGACGCTGCAGCGGCTCACCGGCGCCGTCGCGCCGGCCGTCGCGTCCGCCGCCCCCGGTGGTGCCCGGCGGCTGCGGGCCGCGCTGGAGCGGCAGGGCAGTCCCGCCGAGCGGGTCGCGGCCGTCGGGGGCGAGCCGGGGAGCCGGGGCGGGCGGCCGCCCGGCTGACCCTCACAGGCCGACGTGCGCGGCCGGGTTCCCGGGGAAGGGGCGGTCCTCGCGCACACAGGCGGCCAGCGCCGCCGCCGAACGGTGCCCGGTCTGGCGCGCGATCGAGACACCGGGGACGCCCGCGCGGGTCGCGGACGTGACGAACCCGGCGCGCAGGCTGTGCCCGGAGAACAGGCTGGGGTCCAGGCCGGCGTCGAGGGCGCGCCGCTTGACGACCTCGGCGACCCCCCGGTCGCCCAGGCGCTCGAGGCGCAACGACTTGCCGCCCTTGGTCATCCGCAGGAACGCGGGCCCGTCGGTGAGGCGGGCGACCCGGACCCAGGTGCGCCAGGAGCGCACCGGGCAGGTCTGCGCCCGGTGGCCCCAGGGGAGCTCGACCACCCGCTCGTCGCGGGCGCCGGCGGCGCGGACCGTGACGAGCAGCCGTTCGGTCCCGTCGACGACGTCACCGACGTCGAGGGCGCTGAGCTCGGAGCGGCGCAGGGCGCCGGCGAACCCCAGGACGAGCAGGGCCCGGTCCCGGTGGTCCATGGCGGAGTCGACGAGCGGGGCGACGAGGTCGGCCAGCCCGCGCGTCTCCAGGGCGTCGACGCGGCGGCGCGGCCGGTCCGGTGCGTGGACGCGGCGCAGGCCCCGCCACACCAGGGAGACGTGCTCGCCGTCGGTGGGGGAGGGGACGCCGATGAGGGCGTGCCCCACGGCGATCGCGGCCAGCCGCCGCTGCAGGGTGGCGATGGACAGCGACTCGACGTGGGCCCGGAGGTAGTCCCCGACGGTCTGCGGCTCGGCGGGCAGCGGTTCCCGCTGCTCGACCGCGCACCACTGGCCGAAGTGGGCCAGGTCGACGGCGTAGGCCCGCCAGGTCGAGGGGGCGCGCACCGCCCGGCGGACGGGGTCGAGGGAGGCGAACCAGGCCTGCAGCACCTCCGCGTCGTAGGACGGCGGCGGGTCCAGCGGGGGCAGCGGGGCGGTGAGCAGTTCGGCGGGGACGTCGGCGGACCCGGTGGCGCTCATGAGCCCACATTACCAACGGAAGTTCAGTTACTGGAACTAATTTTGCCAACCAAATTTTGGAAGTGCGCAAGCACCGAACAGCCTCGAACAGGGGGTCCGGACCCGCCGACCGCGGGGAGCTATCCTGACCCGGCCCCTGGTGAACTCCGACACGGACCCGGGGGACGAGGCGCGCCCACCTCGACTCCGGTGGCCGCTGACAGGACGTCGCCGTCGCCCGCCCACACGCGGGCCGGCCGGGGACGTCCCCTCGCGCGGGGCGGTGTCCGCGGGCCCATCGGCCGCGGTGTCCCGTGCGAGACCCATCCTCCCTGCACACCTGGAGCTGTCGTGCCCGCGTTGCGTTCCCGTACCTCGACCCACGGCCGGAACATGGCCGGTGCCCGTGCGCTGTGGCGAGCCACCGGCATGACCGACGGGGACTTCGGCAAGCCGATCGTCGCGATCGCGAACTCCTACACCCAGTTCGTCCCCGGGCACGTGCACCTCAAGGACATGGGCGACCTGGTGGCCGGCGCGATCGCCGAGGCCGGAGGGGTGTCCAAGGAGTTCAACACCATCGCCGTCGACGACGGCATCGCCATGGGCCACTCGGGGATGCTCTACTCCCTGCCCAGCCGCGAGCTCATCGCGGACTCGGTGGAGTACATGGTCAACGCCCACCAGGCCGACGCGCTGGTGTGCATCTCGAACTGCGACAAGATCACCCCGGGGATGCTCATGGCCGCGCTGCGGCTGAACATCCCGGCCGTGTTCGTCTCCGGGGGGCCCATGGAGGCCGGCAAGGCGGTCGTCGTCGACGGCGTCGCGCACGCGCCCACGGACCTCATCACCGCGATCGCGGCCTCGGCCTCGCAGGAGGTCAGCGACGCGGGCCTGGACGCGGTGGAGCGCTCGGCGTGCCCGACGTGCGGGTCCTGCTCGGGCATGTTCACGGCCAACTCCATGAACTGCCTCACCGAGGCGCTGGGGCTCTCGCTGCCCGGCAACGGGTCCACCCTGGCCACGCACGCGGCCCGCCGGGACCTGTTCCTGCGCGCCGGGTCGCTGATCGTCGAGCTGGCGAAGCAGTACTACGACGGCGACGACGAGTCGGTGCTGCCGCGCAGCATCGCGAACAAGGCGGCGTTCTCGAACGCGATGGCGCTGGACGTCGCGATGGGCGGCTCCACGAACACGGTGCTGCACATCCTCGGGGCGGCCCAGGAGGCCGAGCTCGACTTCACGCTGGACGACATCGACGCCATCAGCCGCCGGGTGCCGTGCCTGTCGAAGGTCGCGCCCAACTCCGACTTCCACATGGAGGACGTCCACCGCGCCGGCGGGATCCCCGCGATCCTCGGTGAGCTGTGGCGGGCCGGGCTGCTCGACGAGTCGGTCCGGACGATCCACAGCCCGGACCTGCCGTCCTGGCTGTCGGAGTGGGACGTGCGGGCGCAGGCCCCGAGCGCGGCCGCGGTGGAGCTGTTCCACGCCGCGCCCGGCGGCGTCCGCACGACGCAGGCGTTCTCGACGCAGAACCGGTGGAAGTCCCTGGACACCGACGCCGAGAACGGGTGCGTCCGGGACCTGGCGCACGCCTACACGGCCGACGGGGGCCTCGCGGTCCTGGAGGGGAACCTCGCCACCGAGGGCGCGATCATCAAGACCGCGGGCATCGACCCGTCGCTGTTCCACTTCGAGGGGACCGCGATCGTCTTCGAGTCCCAGGAGGACGCGGTCACCGGGATCCTGTCCGGGGCGGTGGAGCCGGGCCACGTGGTCGTCATCCGCTACGAGGGCCCGGCCGGCGGCCCGGGGATGCAGGAGATGCTGCACCCCACGTCGTTCATCAAGGGCCGCGGCCTGGGCAAGGTCTGCGCGCTCGTCACCGACGGCCGCTTCTCCGGCGGCTCGAGCGGGATCTCGATCGGGCACGTCTCCCCGGAGGCGTGGGCCGGTGGCCTCATCGGCCTCGTCGAGGACGGCGACCACGTCGAGATCGACGTCGAGACCCGTGGTCTGCACCTGCGGGTCGACGAGGCGGTGCTGGCCGAGCGCCGCGCGAAGATGGAGTCCTCCGAGCGCCCGTGGGAGCCGAAGGACCGCGACCGGCCGTTGACGGCCGCGCTGCGCGCCTACGCGGCGATGGCGACGTCGGCCTCCACCGGTGCGGTCCGCCGGGTGCCGGAGCGTTCCCACCGCCGCTGACGGCGGCCCGACCCGGACGCGGTCAGGTGGCGGCGACGACGGAGTCGCCGTCCACCTGCACCTCGACGGGGTCGAGCGGGGCGGTCGCCGGGCCCTGGAGGACCTTCCCGGTGAGCAGCTCGAAGCGCGACCCGTGGCAGGGGCAGTCCAGCTCGTCGTCCCGGACGGCGACGGCGCAGCCCTGGTGCGTGCACAGGCCGCTGAAGGCGACGACCTCCCCGGCGGTGGGCTGCGCGACGACGACCGCCGAGCCCGCGGCGTTCGTGACGACGACGGCGGAGCCGACGGGGACGTCGGAGACCTTCGCCAGCTCCTCCTGACCGGCCGACGACCCGCTGGTCGTGCTGCTGGTCGTGCTGCTCGTCGGGGCCGGCGCCGGCGTCCCGGTGGTCGCGGTGTCGTCGCCGCAGGCGGCGAGGGCGGACGCGACCCCGAGGGTGCCGCCGCCGGCGGCGAGCGCCCGGCGGCGGGTCAGGACGGCGCGGGTCAGGGGGTGGGGGGTGCGTGCGTCGTCGTCCACGGTGGTCCTCCGTCGGTCGGTGCGGCTTCCTCGGAGGGGTGAACGGGGTGCGGGGGTGTTCGGTTCAGCGGTCGGTGGTCAGGTACTGGTCGGCCCAGGCGCTGATGATGCGGGCGGCGCGGCGGGCCTGCCCGCGGGCGGTGAGCAGGTGGTCGGACCCTTCCAGGGCGACGAAGCTGCGGGGGTGGGGGGCGGCCTTGAAGATGGCGCTGGCGTTCTCGACGTTCACGGTGGAGTCGGTGGGGGAGTGCATCACCAGCAGCGGCACGGTGAGGCGGCGGATGCGGTGCTTGAGGTCGGCGGCGCGGACGTCCTCGATGAAGGCGCGCTTGAGGGTGAGGGCGCGGCCGCCGACGAGCCACTCGGCGTGGCCCTCGGCCATGACCTTCTCGAGGAGCGCGTCGTAGTTGTGCTCGACGTGGCGGGGTTCGGAGGGGGCTCCGATGCTGACGACGGCGCGCAGGCCGGGGACCTGGTCGGCGGCGGCGATGACGGCGGCGCCGCCGAAGGAGTGGCCGACGAGGAGGTCGGCGGGGGTGCCGCGGTCGGCCATGAACCGCGCGGCCAGGGCGGTGTCGGAGACCTTGTGGGTGAAGGAGCCGTCGCCCCAGTCGCCCTCGGAGCCGCCGAGGCCGAGGTTGTCGAAGCGCAGCATGCCGATGCCCTCGTCGGCGAGTCCGCGGCAGATGCGGTAGGCGGCGGGTGAGTCCTTGCCGAGGGTGAAGCCGTGGGCGAAGACGCCCCAGCCGCGGACCGGTCCGGGGGGCACGTCGAGGAGGCCGGCCAGGCGGTGGCCGGAGGTGCTGGGGAAGGACACCTGCTCGGCCACCGTCCGACCCTACCGGGACCGGTGGTGCGCCGGTCGCGAGCGCCGGGGCGGGGCCCGGGGAGCGGCTTGTTGCGAGTAGATTGCAACAAGCCGAGGTTTGGAGGTCCGGGTGTCGCTCGTCGCCGACCCCTTGGGGGTGCGTGCGCGCACCCGGCGCAACGCGTTCGTGGTGCTGGTCCTGGTGGTGGTGCTGCTGGTGACGGCGACGGCCGCGGTGGCGGTGGGGGCGGTGTTCGTGGCGCCGGGCGACGTGCTGGGCGTCGTGGGGCACGCGGTGGTGGGGTGGCCGGCGGTGGGGGGCTGGCCGGCTGAGCACGAGGCGGTCGTGTGGGCGGTGCGGGTGCCGCGGGTGCTGCTGGGGCTGGCCGTGGGGGCCGGGCTGGCGGTGTGCGGGGTGGCGTTGCAGGCGATGGTGCGCAACGTGCTGGCCGACCCGTACGTGCTGGGGGTGAACTCGGGGGCGTCGTGCGGGGCGGCGGCGGCGATCCTTTTCGGGGTGTTCGGGCACCTGGGGGAGCACGCGCTGTCGGGGGGTGCGTTCGCGGGGGCGCTGGTGGCGTCGGTGCTGGTGTTCACGGTGGCCCGGTCGGCGGGGGTGGTGACGTCGGTGCGGCTGCTGCTGGCGGGGGTGGCCGTGGGGTACGCGCTGAGCGCGGCGACGAGCTTCCTGGTGTTCGCCTCGGACTCGGCCGAGGGGGCGCGGTCGGTGATGTTCTGGCTGCTGGGGTCGCTGTCGCTGGCGACGTGGGGGTCGGGGCTGGTGGTGGTGCTGGTGGTGACGGCGGTGGTGGTGGCGCTGCTGTCGTGGTGGGCGCCGGGGCTGGACGCGCTGGCGGTGGGGGACGAGACGGCCCGCGCGCTGGGGGTCTCCCCGGCGGCGTTCCGGACGCGGTTGCTGGTGGTGGTGTCGCTGGCGGTGGGGGTGCTGGTGGCGGCCGGCGGGAGCATCGGGTTCGTGGGGCTGGTGGTGCCGCACCTGGCGCGGCGGCTGGTGGGGGCCGCGCACCGCTGGGTGGTGCCGGTGTCCGCGTTGCTGGGGGCGTCGCTGCTGCTGGCGGCGGACCTGCTGGCCCGGACGCTGATGGCGCCACAGGAGCTGCCGCTGGGGATCGTCACCGCGCTGGTGGGGGCGCCGTTCCTGCTGCGGCTGGTCCGCCGCCAGTACGCGGCCCCGACCTCGTGACCGGATCGTCGATGGACCCCTCGGAGGGACGTGCCGTGCGTCGTGTGAGCCCTGTCCTGGTGCTGCTGCTGCTGGCCGGGTGCGCCGGTCCGGGGGACGGTGGTGGCGGGGCGGACCCGGGTGGGGCGTACCCGTTGACGGTGACGAACTGCGGTGCGCAGGTGACGTTCGCGTCCGAGCCGGAGCGGGTGGTGCTGCTCAAGAGCGCGGCGGTGCCGTTCCTGCACGACCTGGGGGTGCTGGACCGGGTGGTGGCCCGGGCCGGTCAGTACCCCGACGAGTACTACGACGAGCGGACCCGCGCCGAGCTGGACGCGATCCCGCTGCTGACCGACCGGACCGACACCAGCGGGCACCTGCAGATCTCCCGGGAGGTCGTCGTGGCGCAGCGGCCGGACCTGGTGGTCGGGGAGGTGGACAACCTGGACCGGGCGACGCTGGCGGCGGCGGGGATCCCGTTGCTGGAGGAGCCGGCGCTGTGCGGGGCGGGGGTCCGGGACGTGAGCTTCGAGGACGTGTACGAGCAGATGGGGTTCTACGGGGAGGTGTTCGACCGGCGGGAGGCGGCGAGCGCCGCGGCGGCGCGGTTGCGGGAGCGGGTGGCGCAGCTGAGCGTGCCGGGGTCGGGGCGGACGGCGGCGGTGCTGTACCCGACGGTCGGGGGTGGGGTGACGTACGCGTACGGGTCGGGGAGCATGGCGAACCCGCAGCTGGCGGCGGCGGGGTTGACGAACGTGTTCGCGGACGTGGACGAGCGGGTGTTCGAGGTGTCCCGGGAGGAGCTGATCGCGCGGGACCCCGACGTGCTGGTGCTGCTGCACGGGGACGGGGATCCGCGGGCGGTGGTGGAGGCGGTGACGTCGGTGCCGGGGCTGGCGGGGGTGAGCGCGGTGCGGGACGGGGCGGTGCTGCCGTTGCTGTTCAACTTCACCGAGCCGCCGACGCCGTTGGCGGTGGACGGTCTGGAGCGCGTCGTGGACCGGTTCGGGCGGTGATCCGGGCGCGGGGGGTGGAGTTCGGGTACGGGTCGGTGCCGGTGCTGCGGGGGGTGGACCTGGACGCGCCGGACGGGAAGGTGACGGGGTTGCTGGGCCCGAACGGCAGCGGGAAGACGACGTTGCTGCGGACGCTGTACGGGTCGTTGCGGCCGTCGGCGGGGTCGGTGAGCGTCGACGGGCTGGACGTGGCGTCGGCGGGGGCGCGGGAGCTGGCGCGCCGGGTGTCGGTGGTGGTGCAGGAGCACGGGGGTGACCTGCCGTTGACGGTGGCGGACGTGGTGCTGCTGGGGCGGACCCCGCACCGGGGGGTGTTCGGGGGGACGTCGGCGGCGGACCTGGAGGTGGTGGCGTCGTCGTTGCGGCGGGTGGGGGCGTTGCCGTTGGCGTCGCGGGTGTTCGCGGGGTTGTCCGGTGGGGAGAAGCAGCGGGTGCTGGTGGCGCGGGCGCTGGCGCAGTCGGCGGGGCACCTGCTGCTGGACGAGCCGACGAACCACCTGGACGTGCGGTACCAGCACGAGGTGCTGGACCTGGTGCGGGGGCTGGGGTCGACGGTGGTGGTGGTGCTGCACGACCTGAACCTGGCGGCGGTGTACTGCGACCGGGTGGTGCTGCTGAGCGGGGGGTCGGTGCACGCGGCGGGGGTGCCGGAGGAGGTGCTGGTGCCGGAGATCCTGGAGCCGGTGTACGAGGTGCAGGTGCGGCGGCTGCGGCTGGACGACGGGTTCCAGCTGGCGTTCCGTCCGCGGGGGGCGGGCCGGTGGTGAGCGCGCAGGAGCGGTGGGACGCGTACTGGACGTGGCGGGCGCCGTCGTACGACGACGACCAGGTGCGGGTGGACCACGCGCGGCCGGTGTGGCGGGAGGTGTGGTCGCGGGCGGTGCCGTCGGGCGGGGGTGGTCTGGACGTGCTGGACGTGGGGACGGGCAGCGGGTACGTCGCGCACCTGCTGGCGGGGCTGGGGCACCGGGTCACGGGGGTGGACCTGTCGGAGGGGATGCTGGAGCGGGCCCGGTCGCGCGGCGGGTCGGTGCGGTTCGTGCGGGGGGACGCGGTGGACCCGCCGTTCCCGGCGGGCGCGTTCGACGTGGTGGTGAACCGGTACGTGCTGTGGACGTTGCGGGACCCGGCGGCGGCGGTGCGGGGCTGGCGGCGGGTGCTGCGTCCCGGGGGGCGGCTGGCCGTGGTGGACGGGGCGTGGTTCCCCGACGGGCTGGGGGCCGGGGGTGGCCCGGAGTTCGCGGCCGCGTACGCCGGGGCGGACCTCCCGCTGGTGTCGGGGTCGCCGCGGGTGCTGGCGGACCTGCTGGTGGCGAACGGTTTCACCGGGGTCCGCAGCGAGCCGTTGACGGGGTTGCTCGAGCACGACCGGCGGCACGGGGTGTCGCCGGGGCACCGGCCGACGTTGCAGCACCTCACGACGGCGGTGGTGCGGCCAGGGCCGTGAGGTCGGCGGCCGGACGGGCGGCGGCGCGCAGGCAGGCCGTGGAGGTCGCGGTCACCGGCCCGTCGTGCACCCGCGTCCCCGGTCGCGGACCGGTCGTGTCCGGGGTCGGGGGGATGGTGGGGTCATGACTCGTGAGGTGCAGGTGACGTTCGACGCGGCCGACCCGGCCGCGCAGGCCGCGTTCTGGGCGCAGGTGCTGGGGTACCGGGTGCAGCCGCCCCCGCCGCCGTTCACGACGTGGGAGCAGGCGCTGGAGGCGTTCGGGGTGCCCCCGGAGCGGCGCGGCGACGCGTCGGCGGTCGTGGACCCGCAGGGCCGGGGTCCGCGGGTGTTCTTCCAGAGGGTTCCCGAGGGCAGGACGGTGAAGAACCGGGTGCACCTGGACGTGCGCGCGGCGCCCGGTCTGCGGGGGGCCGAGCGGATGGCGGCGCTGGAGGTGGAGGCGCGGCGGCTGGTGGGGCTGGGGGCGGTGGTGCTGCACCGGCGGGAGCCGGAGCCGCCGCTGGAGGCCGGGCACCTGGTGCTGGCCGACCCCGAGGGCAACGAGTTCTGCCTGGACTGAGCGCCCGGGGGCGGACCGCTAGGGTCGGGGCCGTGTCCCGGAACGTCACCCGTCGCGTGCTGGTCCTGTTCGTCACGACCGCGGTGCTGGCCTGCGCGGCGGTGGTGTGGGCGGCGACGGTGCTGCCGCAGCGGGTCCCGACGCACTTCGCGGGCGCGGGCGAGCCGGACGCGTGGAGTTCGGCGACGGGGGCGGTCGTGTTCCTGGCCGCGCTGACGGTGGGGCTGGTCGCGACGTTCTCGGCGCTGGTGCGGTGGGTGCCGCGGGTGCGGTGGGAGTGGGTCAACGTGCCGCGCAAGCAGGAGTGGATCGACGCGGGCCTGGAGGGTGAGCTGCGCCGGCGGCTGCGGGTCGACCTGCTGGTGCTCGGGACGGCGATGAACGTCTTCGCCGGGTCGGTGACGCTGGCGGTGGTGCAGGCGGCCCGGTCGGCCGACCACGCGCTGCCGGGGTGGTGGTTCGTCGTCCTGGTGGCGTGGCTCGTGTTCACCGTCGTGCACGCCGTCGTGATGCACGCGGTGCGGTACCGCCTGCCGGTGGGGACCCCGGCGTCCTGACCGCCGACGCCCCCGGTGGTCGAGGGCGTCTCGACCACCGGGGGCGCGGGTGCGTGCCGTGGACCGGGTGGGCGTGGTCACCCGGCGGGGGAGGGAGCCCGTCTCACTCCGCGATCGGCGACGGGCCGAGCTCGGCGAGGAGTTCGCCCATCTTCTGGTACGCGCGGTTGCGGTAGTCGATGAGGGCAGCGAGCTTCTCGGGCTCGAGCTCGAGGAAGCCCGAGCCGGTCTTGGTGCCGAACTTGCCCTGCTCGACCAGCGCGGTCAGGTTCGCCGGAGCGGACAGCCGCTCCCCGAAGTGCCCCTCGAGGACCTTGAAGCCCTTGGCGTACACGTCGAGGCCGGCCATGTCGGCGATGGCGAACGGGCCGAAGAACGGCAGCCGGAACCCGAAGGTCGTCGAGACGATGGTGTCGACGTCGGCGGGGGTGGCCACGCCCTCCTCGACGACCGACATGGCTTCCTTGAGCAGGACGTACTGCAGGCGGTTCAGGACGAACCCGGGGACGTCCTTGACCTGGGCGCCGCGGCGGCCGGCGCGGGTGAGGAGGTCCTCGATCAGCGGCAGGACGGCCGGGTCGGTCGCCTCGCCGGTGACGAGCTCGACGCCGGGGATGAACGGCGCCGGGTTGGAGAAGTGCACGGTGAGGAACAGCGAGGCGTCCTCGAACGCCTCGGCGAGGACCTTCACGGGGATGGTGGAGGTGTTCGTCCCGATGATGGTGCCCGGGGTGACGGCCTTCTCGACGCGCGAGAGGACGTCCTTCTTCACGGCCGGGTCCTCGAAGACGGCTTCCTCGACGAAGTGGACGTCGGCGACGGCCTCCTCGATGGAGTCGGCCGGGTGGAACTTCTGCTTGAGCACCTCGGTGCTGCCCTGCGCGAACAGCCCCTGCGCCTCGAAGAGCTCGGACTCCTTCAGCAGCCGCTCGTAGTTGCGCTGCGTGGACTCCCGGTCGGCGTCGGCGAGCCACACGTCGTTGCCGGCGAGCGCCAGGGACTGCGCGATGCCGCCGCCCATGTAGCCGGTGCCGATCTGGGCGACCTTGGTGATCTTGTCGGTGCGGGGTGCGGTGGGCACGGGTTCTCCTAGGAGGGGTTGTCCGCCCGGTTGAGCGGGTGGGCCGCGATCTCCTCGATCACGGCGGCGAAGTTGGCGACGTCGTGGGCGAAGCGGCCCAGGAACAGGCCGTCGACCCCTTCGGCGACGTCGGTGAACATGCCCGGGCCCGCGCTGCCCCCGTAGAGGATGCGCGTGAGCCCGGAGCGGTGGGACAGGGCGTCCCGCAGGCGCGTGGTGACGCCCACGACGTGCTCCGGCGGTGCCGGTTCGGTCTGCCCGATCGCCCAGTTGGGTTCGTAGCCGATCGCGACCTCGGCCTCGGAGGGGACGTCCTCGAGCGCGGCCAGGACCTGGCTGATGGTGGTGCGGGCCGCGTCGTCGACGTCGATGCGGACGTTCTCACCGATGCACACCAGCGGGACGAGGCCGTTGCGGGCCGCCGCGGCCGCCTTGCGGGCGGTGACGATGTCGTCCTCGGCGAACATGCGGCGCCGTTCGGCGTGCCCGATCTCGACGAACCGGGCCCCCGCCTCGCGCAGCGCGGCGGGGGACACCTCCCCGGTGAGCGCCCCGAAGTCCTCCCAGGAGGCGTCCTGGGCGCCGACGGAGATGCCCGTCCCGCGCAGCAGGTCCAGCCCGGTGGTGATGGTGAGGAAGTCGGGGATGACGAACGCGTCCACGTCCGCCCCGGTCACGAGCGGACCGAGGGTGGCGACGTCGGCGAGGTAGCTGCGCGTGCGGGCCAGCGAGAAGTACATCTTCAGGCTGACCCCGACGAGCGGGCGGGGACGGGTCGTCATGGTGTGCAGGGCTCCAGGTCGCAGGGGGTCTCAGCAGGAAGCGACGCTACCCGCCTCGTCCGCGGCGCCGTTCTCGTACCCGGTGATCGCGTCGACCTTGGCCGCCGAGGCGCTGGTCTCGTCGAACACGTACCCCAGGAACTCCTTGGCCAGCCGCCGCGCCAGCTCCTTGCCGATGACCCGCTCACCCAGGGTCAGGACCTGACCGTTGTTCGACAGCACCAGCCGCTCCACCGAGAAGCCGTCGTGGGCCACCGAGGCGCGGATGCCCGGCACCTTGTTCGCCGCGATCGCCACCCCGATACCCGTCCCGCACACGAAGATCCCGCGGTCGGCCTCCCCCGCGGCGATCTTGCGGGCCCCGGCCACCGCCACGTGCGGGTAGGCGGTCTTGTCGGTGTCGGAGTTCACCCCGACGTCGATGACCTCCTTGACCCGCGGGTCCTTCAGCAGGTCGGCCTTGATCGCGTCCTTGTAGGACACCCCGGCCTCGTCGGCCGCCAGCACCACGCGCCACTGCAGATCAGTCATGGTTCTTCCCTCTTCTCTCAGAGCTTCTCGGCGCAGGTCCGGGTGACCAGGGCCAAGGACACGGCCCCGGCGTCGGGGTGGCCCAGGGACCGCTCGGCCAGCGGGCGGGCCCGCCCGATCTGCGGGCGCAGGTCCTTGGTGGCCTCGGCGGCCTCGGTGGCGGCCTGGGCGGCCGCGGCGAAGGCGGTCTTCAGGTCGTCCCCGGCCCCCACGCGCTCGGCGAGCTTCTCGGCGAAGGGCACCTGGGCGTCGAGCATCGTCTTGTTGCCGACGCGGGCCCCGGCCAGGCGCTGGACGGCTTCGACGGAGGCGGTGGCCCCGGCGGCGACCTGCTCGGGCGTGGGCTTGCCCTCGTCCCCGAGCTGGTCGGCGAAGGCGTGCAGCAGGACGCCCCAGATCACCCCGGACGTCCCGCCGGCGCGGTCGGCCCAGGCGCCGCCGGCGGCGGCGAGGGTGGAGGCGGCACCGGCTCCGGCGTCGGCGGCCGCGCGGGCGGCCTGGGCGGCGGCGACCGAGCCGTTGACCATGCCGGTGCCGTGGTCGCCGTCGCCGGCGATGGCGTCGATGCGGCCCAGCTCGGCCTCGGCGTCCTTGAGGACGTCGCGGACGGCCTCGATGAGCCCGGCGACCTGCTGCCCGGCGGCCTGGGCGGCCTCGGGGGTGCCGGAGTAGTCGGCGACCTCGTCCTCGGGCGCGACGTAGACCGGGGCGGGGGTGGTCTCGATGGTGGGACCGACGGACAGGGCCGGGCACTGGGCCGGGGCGGTCCAGAGGGTCTCCAGCTCCTCGTCCAGCCAGGTCACGGTCAGCGAGGCGCCGGCCATGTCCAGGGAGGTGACGAGCTCACCGACCTGCGGGGCGACGATCTCGTAGCCGGCCGCCCGCAGCCGCTTGGCGATGGGGCCGTAGAGCAGGAACAGCTCCTCGTACTTGGTGGAGCCCAGGCCGTTGACCAGGACCGCGACCTTGCCGCCCTCGCCCAGGCCGTCGGGCTTGCCGGCCAGGACCTTGTCGACGAGCAGGTCCGCGATCTCGGTCGGGGTGCCGATCGGCTCCTCGGAGATCCCCGGTTCGCCGTGGATGCCCAGCCCGACGCCCATGTGGCCGGGGGTGACGGTGAACAGGGGCTCGCTCTCCCCGGGCAGGGTGCAGCCGGCGAAGGCGATGCCCATGGAGCGGGTGACGTCGTTGGCGTGGCGGGACACCCGGACCACGTCGTCGAAGCCGTACCCGGCCTCGGCGGCCGCACCGGCGATCTTGAAGGCGACGACGTCGCCGGCGATGCCGCGGCGCTGACCGTTGGCGCCCTGGCCCTCGGAGGCGACGTCGTCGGTGACGACGAGCAGCTCGGCGGGGATGCCCTCGGCGCGCAGCCGCTCGGCGGCCAGGCCGAAGTTCAGGATGTCCCCGGCGTAGTTGCCGAAGCCGAGCACCACCCCGCCGCCGCGGTTGGCGGCCTTGGCGACGTCGTAGACCCAGCGGGTGGAGGGGGAGGCGAACACGTTGCCGCACACCGCGGCGTCGGCCAGGCCCGGCCCGACGTACCCGGCGAAGGCGGGGTAGTGCCCCGACCCGCCGCCGGCGATGACCGCGACCTTGCCCTCGGGGGTGGCGGTGGAGCGGATCACCCCGTGCGGCACGGGCTGCACGAAGCGGGAGTAGATGTCGACGAACCCGGCGACGGACTCGTCGACGAACTCGGAGGGGTCACCGAAGATCTTGGTCATCTGGACGGTCTCCTTCGATCGCTCAGTGGTTTCCGGCGCCGCTGCTGAACGGCTGGTGGGTGGTGGCCTTGGGCAGGACGCGGCGGATGTACTCGCGGTTGGTGGCGCCGACGGAGATGCTGTCGCCGCCGTAGTGCTCCACGCAGAAGGCGCCGCGGAAGCCGGCCTCGACGGCCATCGAGATCGCCTTGCGGTAGTTGATGGTGCCGAACTCCAGGGGAGCCGGGTGGGTGCGGACCGAACCGGTGGAGGGTTCCTCGTCGCGGTAGTAGTTCTTCAGGTGCCAGTAGTTCGTGTACGGGAACGTCTTGGCGGCGATCTCCTCCCACGGCTCCACCGCGCGGTGCAGGCGCAGGATGTTGCCGAAGTCGGGGTTGAGGCCGACGTTGTCGTAGCCGACGTCCTGGACGAACTGGACCATGCCGTCGGCGGTGCCGAGGTAGGTGTCCTCGTACATCTCCAGGGCGATCTGGACGCCGACGCTCTGGGCGTGGGCCGCGAGTTCCTGGATCTTCCCGACGGCGACCTGGCGGACGTCGGCGCTGAAGTCGTCGGAGTAGCCCGGCTCCAGCCAGAACCACAGGGCCTTGGCCTGGGCGGGGGTGAAGCCGCGCATGAAGCCGAAGTTCACGACGGGGATGCCGATGGCGGCGCAGGCGTCGATGGCGCGGTGGGAGTAGGCGAGGTTCTCGTCGGCCTTCTCGTGGTCCATCACCGAGCGGCGCGAGGTGGAGAACGCGGGGATCTGCAGCCCGGCGCGGCGCACGGTCTGCGCGAACTCCTGCAGCCGGTCGGCGGGCAGGTCCGCGATGCGGATCCAGGTGTCGGTCGGGTCGATGCAGGTGTAGCCCGCGTCGGTCATGACCTCGAGGGTCTCCAGCCAGCCCTCGGCCGGCTGGTCCTGCACCGTGGTGCCGTCCTTCAGCACGTGCGGGTGCGGCATCATCGGGACCGTGATCGGCCAGTTCTGGCGGGTCAGGACATCGGGGAACCCGTCGAACACGCCGGTCCCAGCGTTCGCGTCGTCGCTCACGTTCTCTCTCCAGAGGTCGTCGTGCCACTGATTCTATAGAAAATCACGTCCGTTGGCGAGTACCTCACCCGATCGCGCGGTCCAGCACCCCCTGCAGGTGCCCGCGCATCGCCTCGGCCGCCGCCGCCGGGTCGCGCCGCTCGAAGGCCCGCACGATCGCCTCGTGCTCGGAGACGCTCTGGTCGGCGTCGGTGACCCGCTCCTCCACCTGGTGCAGACGTTGCACGAAACCGCGGAAGGAGTCCAGGGTCCGGACGATGAACGGGTTGCCGGTGCCGGCCGCGAGCAGCTCGTGGAAGGACCAGTCCGCGGCCAGGTAGTGCTTGAAGCCGGCGTAGCCCGGACCGGTGGGCGCGGTGCGCTGCTCCTCCACGGCCGCCCACAGCCGGGCCACGAAGGCGTCGTCGGTGCGGGCGCAGGCCCGCTCGGCGTTGCCGGGCTCCACCAGCAGCCGCACGTCGACGAGCTGGGCCAGCTCCCGGGACGACAGCAGCGGAGCGGCCCGGTACCCGCGCCGGGCGCTGCGCAGGACGAGGCCGGAGCCCTCCAGGCGGGCCAGCGCTTCCCGGACCGGGGTGGCCGAGACCCCGAGCCGGTCGGCCAGCAGCTGGGTGCGCAGCGCCGCCCCGGGTTCGAGGCCGCGGTTCATGAGGAGCTCGAGGATCGCGTCGTGCACGGTGTCCGTGACCCCCCGGGGGGTCGTCACCGACCAGTGGTCCATGGGACCGGGACGCTACCCGAGAGCGGCCGGGGCTACGGTGACGCGGGTGAGCGCCGACACGAGCACCGCCCAGGGGACGACCGTGGCCGAGAGCGAGGTCGTGGACCTGTGCCGCGACCTGCTGCGCATCGACACCTCCAACTACGGCGACGGGTCGGGCCCGGGGGAGCGCGAGGCCGCCGAGCACGTCATGGGGCTGCTGGACGAGGTCGGGCTGCAGCCGGAGTACGTCGAGCCGTTCCCCCGCCGCGGCAACGTGGTCGTCCGGGTCCCCGGTGACGAGGCGGGCACGGCCGCGCGGGGCGCGCTGCTGCTGCACGGCCACCTCGACGTCGTGCCCGCGCAGGCCGCCGACTGGAAGGTCCACCCCTTCGCCGGGGAGATCGCCGACGGCTGCCTGTGGGGCCGCGGCGCGGTCGACATGAAGGACATGGACGCCATGCTGCTGGCGGTCCTGCGGGACCTGGCCCGCACCGGCACCCGCCCCCCGCGCGACCTCGTGTTCGCCTTCCTGGCCGACGAGGAGGCCGCCGGGGTGCAGGGCGCGCAGTGGCTCGTGGACCACCGCGCCGACCTGTTCGAGGGGGTCACCGAGGCCGTCAGCGAGGTCGGGGGCTTCTCCGTCGACCTCGACGGGCAGCGGACCTACCTGCTGCAGACCGCCGAGAAGGGGCTGGCCTGGTTGCGGCTGGTCGCGCACGGGCGCGCCGGGCACGGGTCGCAGGTCGGCACCGACAACGCCGTGACCCGCCTGTGCGCGGCGGTGACCCGCATCGGCGGGCACACCTGGCCGCTGGAGTACACCGCGACGGTGCGGCAGTTCCTCGAGGGGGTCTCGGAGATCACCGGGGTCGTCTTCGACGAGGACGACCCGTCGGCGCTGCTGGCCACCCTGGGCACCACGGCCCGGTGGGTGGGGGCGACGCTGCAGAACACCGCCAACCCGACGGTGCTGGAGGCCGGCTACAAGCACAACGTCATCCCCGGGTCCGCGAGCGCCCTCATCGACACCCGGTTCCTGCCCGGTCGCCAGGAGGAGCTGATGGCGACGATCCGGGAACTGGCCGGGGACCGGGTGGACGTGGAGGTCGTCAACGAGTCGGTGGCGCTGGAGACGGGGTTCGCGGCGCCGCTGGTGGACCGGATGCGGTCGGCGCTGGAGGCGGAGGACCCGGGGGCGAAGGTGCTGCCGTACTGCCTGTCCGGGGGGACGGACAACAAGTCGTTCTCGCACCTGGGGATCCGCGGGTACGGTTTCGCGCCGCTGCGGTTGCCGGCGGGGATGGACTTCGCGGGGATGTTCCACGGCATCGACGAGCGGGTGCCGGTGGACGCGCTGGAGTTCGGGGTGCGGGTGCTGCGGCGGTTCATCGCCACCTGCTGACCGCGAGGGCAGGGCGGGGCGGGTCAGGGCGGGTCAGCGGTCGTCGGTGACGAACAGCTGCGACGGCCCGTCGTGCCACAGGCCCTGCACGAGCCCGAGGTCGCGCAGGCCGGCGCGGGTGGCGGTGGCGCGGCTGCGCTGGTTCTCCGGGTGGACCAGCGCCCACACCTCGTGGTGCCCGGCGGCCCGCGCCTCGCGCACGGCGGCGGCCGCCGCCGCCGCCGCGTACCCGTGACCGACGGCGTCGGGGTGCAGGTACCAGCCGACCTCGACCTCGCCGTGCAGGGCGTTCGGGGCGTGGAACAGCAGGACGCTGCCCACGGGCTCGGCCCGGTCGGGGGTCACGACGGCCCGCGTGCCGAGCGGGGCGTCGAAGTCCAGGGCCCACTGGGCGATCCGGGCGCGGGCCTGGTCGACGTGGGTGAGCGGGGCTCGCGCCGACTCCCCGAACCACCGGGTGACCTCGGGCCGGCGGAGCAGGTCGAACAGGCGCGGTGCCTCCTCGGGGTGCCACAGCCGCAGGGTGACCTCGGGCGGTTCCACCCGGCGGAGGGTACCGGGAGTCAGTCCCGGGGTGCGGAGCCGGTCAGGGCGTCGAGGGCGGCGCGGGTGCTGGTGCCCTCGGCGCGGGCTGCGGCGGCGGCCTCGACGAAGGTGGTCATGCTCTCGGCCACGGGGGTGCCCTCCTGGGCGTCCCAGTCCTCGACGGTCAGCTCCTCGGCGACCTCGCTGAAGGCGACGGCCGCGGCGGCGGGGTCCTCGAACTGGCCCTCGGTGACCTCGCGCCAGCGCGCGAAGGCGGCCGGGAAGGCCAGCCCCTGCTCGGTCGACTCCGCGAAGCGCAGGACGGTGCCGACGGTGGCGGCGTCCAGGCTGTGCGGGGCCAGCGCCAGGGCGGTCGCGGCGGCGGGGTGATCGGCGATGACGTCGAGCGTCCCGGCGCGTTCGGCGTCGTCCAGGAAGCGCTCGAGGCTGCGGTGGTTGCCGGCGGGCCAGGGCATCTTGTTGGCGCAGTGCGTGCGCCGGGAGGTGGCCATGGCCGGATCCTCTCACGCCCGCGCCGGTCAGGAGCGGTCGATCAGTGTCCGCAGCGCCGCGTAGGAGCTGCTGGCGGCCGCGGCGCTGCGCAGCTCGTCGGCGCCGGCGTCCACGTACTGCTGGGAGGTGGCGAGGCTGCGGTGCCCCAGCAGCCGCATGACCTCCACGGCGCTGGCGCCCCCGGCCACGACGCGGGTCGCGAAGGTGTGCCGCAGCGCGTGGACCAGCGCCCCGCGCTGCACCCGGTCGCCGATCCCGGCCGCCCGGTAGCACTGCTCCACCAGGTACTGCAGCTGGTGGCGCGACAGCTGCCGCCCGGTGGTGTCGACGAACAGCGGTGCGTCCAGGCGGGTTCCGCGGGTGCCTCGGGTGGTGGGGAACCGGCGCGACCGGCTGGCGAGGTACTGCTCGACGAGGTCGCCCAGGGCGGGTTCGACGGGCAGGGAGCGGTCGACGTTCCCCTTGCCGCGCACCCGGATCCGCTGGTCGCCGCGGGTACCGGCGAGGTCGCCCACGCGCAGGCCGACGAGTTCGGAACTGCGGATCCCGGTCACCAGCAACGTCGCGACGACCGCGAGGTCCCGTTCGGGCCACGGGTCGCGCGCCTGCCGCCCGGCCGCCACCGCACCCAGCAGGATCTCCGGAGTGTCGTTGCCGCGCAACGGTTTCGGGCTCTGCGCCTCGGGCCTGGGACGGTGCACCCCGGCCATCGGGTTCCCCGCCAGGACGTCCTCGGCGACCAGGAACCCGCACAACCCGTTCCACGTCGACCAGCAGCGCGCGATGGAACTGCGGGCGTGGTCGAGGGAGAAGTCGGCGAACGCGGCGCGCAGCGCCGCCGTGGTCAGGTCACCCACGCGCAGGTCGTCGGTGCCGATGGCGCGGGCCAGTCGGGGGAGGATCGCGGCGACGTCGCGGGCGCGGGCGGCGAGGGTGTGGGGGGAGTCCTTGCGGGGGAGCCGCGCCACTTCGTAGGCGTCGACGGCCGTCGACAGCGCCGAAGAGGTGGTGAGGGACTCGAGAACCCCGGGGTTCAGGGGAGCCATGCTGACGACGATACGGGCGGGGGAGTTCGCTGTCAAGTGCAAGTCGTTGCGCTGCAACAGGTTCAGTCGAACGCGGCGGGGGAGTGCCGCATATTCCTCGTTATGCGGAGTTCACGGCGATCCGGGACGTGGTGGACCGGCCGGCTGTGGCGCGGGACGTCGTGGGGTTCGTCGCGGTCGACCGGTCCGATTCGGGGTCCTGACTCTGTCGTGGGTTCCGGTCCGGCGGCCCGGTGCGTTCGGTCCGGCTGTGGTCCGGCGATGCGCCGGCTGGAGGAACCGATCGACGGGACCGTCGAACGGTTCAGGTGGTTGAGTCGGCCGGTCGTCGTGGCCGGTCCGTGGACGGCTCGGGCGTCGTTCGACCTGCAGGGTGACCGCTAGGCGTTCCGGTTCGGCTCGCGCCGGACGGACGGACGGCGGTGCGGCAGCGACGCCGTGGTGGACGCAATGCTGGTTGCCGGTGATGAGTGCCGGGCGTTGTCCGCAGGAGTCCGCGCGGGAGCGGCCGCAGCGGCCGGGACGGGCCCCGACCGACTCGGGCCTGCACCTGCATCGCACGCCGATAATCTTCATTATGACATATAGCAGGTCTATCGGCGCCAGCGCTCGGTCCCCCGTTGTTGTCCGTTCTCATCTGATCTGTCGCAGTCTCATGAGACCTGTCGCAGTTCTCACGTGATCTGTCGCAGCTCCTCAGCGGATCTGTCGCAACGTCCCACCACCTACCAAGACGGCTTCGCCGCGATCAGGACCTGATCGTCCGACTCCCGCAGCGGGCGCACCACAGGAACGGGACCCGCACCCGTGGCCTACTCAGCGAAGTCCGCGCGTACGCTGGCCCGCTCCCCCGCCGGGGGACGACTTCACGGTCATGCCGATGGCCGAGCGACCTCCTGACGCGCCCAGCGCCCTGCTCGGTCACCAGCCGCGCAGCAGCAGAGGCTCGCCCCGCTCGACCGCACGGAGGGCGTCGGCCACGTAGTCGACGACGTCATCAGGCAGCCCGCCCGAGGCCACCCACACCAGCTCACTGCACTTGTCCGGCTCGCCGATGACCGGCTCACCACTCCACTGCTTCACGACGAAGAACAGGTGCAGGTACTCCAGGTCGTCTCCGTGCTCGGGAGCGGAGTGCACCAGCAGCGCCAAGCGGCAGTCCTCCGGCGTGGCCTCCACGCCAACCTCCTCGCGCAGCTCGCGGAGCAACCCGGCCACCGCGTCCTCTCCTCCCTCCAGGTGGCCAGCGGGCAAGCTCAGCTGACCGGAGCGGAAGGTGGTGCCGGCGCGACGCAGCATCAGAACCTGCTCGTCTACTCGCAGGATTGCGTAGACGGCGGCGGGCAGGCGGAAGCGGTCGCGAGGCACCAGCGGACGGTAGCGAGCCAGGATCACGGGCGCCCGACATCACGGTCATCCCGCGGTGCGCGCGGGCGCACGGTCATCCCGCTGGCCAGGACGTCGATGACCTCGCGGTCTTGTCGATGGCCGAGCGGTGAAGAGGCTGGCCTGCGAAGATCCGAATCCGTCGTCGCTCAGGGAGCAACCATGCTGGCTGACTCGCCCGTGCTCATCGTGATCCTCGCGCTCGTAGTGACCGCGGTGGTCATCGTCGGTCTCCTGGTCGCCTTGTCCAAGCGTCGGAGATGACCGCCTTCGGCCAGTAGGAGCGCGGATCAGGCAGGACCGACGTCGCGGTCATGGCACGCAGCGGGCGGCGCCATAGTCGTGGCGCCGTCTGGGGGCTCGACGGCCTCGCGGTCTTGCTCTGCGCATAGTGGTGGGAACTGAGCCACAAGTGGTCGAAGGCGTTCTTGCTCGAAGGCTTCGCACTTAGCCTGAGCATGTGCGCCGCCGTCGAACCATCGTCATGCTCGTCGCCGGCGCAACCGCCGCACTGGCCGCTGGCCTCTTCGCGCCAGTGCTTCTGATCAATATCGATGAGATGGCCGTTCCTCCGGCATCGGAGCTCCCCGACGGGCTGGCCGTCGAAAGCGAGGAGCTCGGGTGTGGGTCCGGTGGCTGCTGGCGCGACTTCAGGGTGCGGCCTCCCGAGGGCCAGTCCGCTGAGGAGCTCGCCGCGGAGTTGGGGCTGGGACGCGATAGCTGCGCAGCTCGCAGCCTGCTGGACCGCCGACGGGTCTGCACGGGAGGCAACGTCTTGGGTGACCAAGTGCGCGTCTACCTGCTCTACGAACGCAGTTTGAACTCGTGACCTCCAGCCTGACCGTCACGCGAGCCTGCCGGCTTGGCTGGGCCCGGCCATCGACGCCACCGTTCGCGCCCTGATCTAGTGTCGCCGATCCGGTGCCGGGTCACGCCGCTCACCTCTTGGGCGACCGCCCGCCTGAGCCATCGCCAGATGAAGCAGAGCCACGGTGCAACGAATGCACCGGCTGGCCGCGTTGTACGGGTGTGACACCTGCCGCCGACGGCGCCGAGCACAGCGGCGCCGCCTCCACCTCCACGCCCGGGTGGTGGGACGGCTTCGCCGACGGTGCGGACGGAGGGGACCGCGCCGCCTCGAACACCGCCTCGAACACGGCCCGCACCCCGCGCGGGCAGGACCGGGCCGGCGCGGCCGGCGCGGCCGCCGGGGGCGTCTGGGACCTGGAGTCCCTGGTCGCGTGGAAGGGCCCCCAACTGGTGCGGCTGGCCCGGGTGCTGCTGCGTGACGAGCACCAGGCCGAGGACGTCGTGCAGGACGTCCTGGCCACCTGCGTGCGCAAGTGGTCCCGCATCCAGGCCCTGGAGGATCCCTCGGCCTACCTGAACCGCATGGTCGTCAACGCCGTCAGCACCTCCCGCCGCCGACCCTGGCGGCGGGAGCACGCCGCCGACCCGGCCGAGCTGCCCGAGGAGGTCGTCAGCGACACCACGGGCCTGCACGCCGAGCGGCAGCGCTGCCTGGCGCTGCTGCGGCGGCTGCCGGACAAGCAGCGCATCGCCCTGGTGCTGCGCCTGTACGAGGGGCTGCCCGACGCCGAGATCGCCGACCTCATGGACTGCTCGACGGCCACGGTGCGCAGCAACGCGCACCGCGGCCTGGCCACGTTGCGCCGACTGCTCGCCGAGGAGGGCATCACCCGTGCCTGACCACGACCCTGACCACGACCCTGACCACGACCCTGACCACGACCCTGACCACGACGTCCCCCGCCGCGACGCCGCCGGTCGGCCCGGCGACCCGGTGACCGATCTGCTGCTGAGCGCCTTCGACCACGACGTCCGCACCCGACCGGTCGACGAGCAGCGCCTGACCACCGGCACCCGCGGCCGGCTGCGGCGCCACCGCCGCGTCCGCCGGGTGCAGGTCGCCGCCGCGGCTCTGGTCGTGGCCGCGGCGATCCCGGTGGCCGTGCAGACCTGGCCGACCGGCACCGTCTCCACCACCCCCGCGCAGCAGGGCACCACCGCGCACCAGACCGCCCCCACCCCACCGTCCGGGACGAGCAGCCCGTCACCGGTCAGCCCGACGAGCACGCCGGCGCCCTCCATACAGCAGCCCAACCCGGATGCCCCGCTGCCATCGGCGCTGCCGGCCCTGACCCGTGCGCCGGCGGCCCTGCCCACCGGGCTGACCCTGCTCAGCGACAGCGGCCCCTACCGCGAGGAACTGACTCCCCTGACCGGGCTGGGGCTGGCCTGCGACATGAACTCCACCGCTGTGCGCGCCATCGGCGCCCAGGAGCTGCAGTGGATCGACGAGAACCCCGACGCCCCGGCCCAGGAGGCTGTCGCGCTGCTCCTGACGCAGTGGCGGCCCGGCCAGAGCGAGCAGGCGTTCGATGCGGCCACCAGCGGGTTGGGCGCCTGCCGCTTCGCCTTCACCCTTGAACCGCTGGAGGTCGACGTATCCGGCGCCGACCAGGCCTGGGCCGCCCGGACCGACTCGATCGGCCCCTACCAGGGCGCCCCGTTCACCCAGGTCTCGGGGATCGCGCGGGTGGGAGACTTCATCGTCGGTGTCTCCCACCAGAACGCCACCCCGGACGGGACCGGTGAACTGTCCGCGGTACTGACCGCCGCGGTGGCCGACCTGCGCACGTCCGGCCGCCCGACCTCCGACGGTCAGTAGGCCCAGGACGTCAACGCCGGATCATGAGCACTGGCGGCATGGGCTAGGGGCATAAGCACTAGAGGCATGAGCACCAGGGGCATGAGCACCGGAAGTACCGCCTCATGCAGATGCAACAGTTCCGGTCCTGGGTCGCGTTGTCCATGTGTGACGGCTGACCACCCCGCTCCCCACGCGCGCCTGGACACCGGCCCGGACGCGCGGTCGGCTCCCGGCTCACCGGCCACCTCCCGTGTGAGGTCCCGACCGCAGCGACCGCAGCGACCGCAGCGATCGCAGCGGCCGGTGTTCCGGCTGCTGGCCGCGTTCGTGGCGGTCAGCGCTGCCGGTGGGGTGCTCAGCGCCGGGTTGGTCATCCCCGCCGTCGCGGTGGCCGGTGGGTTGACCCGGCAGGGCGTGGACATCTTCAACGAGCTGCCCGCCGATCTGGGTGATCAGACGCTGTCACAGGCCTCCACCATCCGCTGGGCTGATGGCAGTGTGATGGCCAGGGTCTACGACCAGAACCGCAGCGTGGTCACCTTCGACCAGATCGCCCCGGTGATGCGCGATGCCATCGTGGCCATCGAGGACGACCGCTTCTACGAGCACGGTCCCATCGACGCCAAGGGCATCCTGCGGGCGCTGGTCTCCAACGCCGGCGGTGGCAGCACTCAGGGCGCCTCCACCCTGACCCAGCAGTACGTCAAGAACGTGCTGGTCCAGCAGGCGGTCCGTGCCGGCGACACCGAGGCGGCCGCGGCCGCGGTCGAGGCCGACGGTGCGCAGGGGTATGCCCGCAAGCTGCGGGAGATGAAGCTGGCGGTCGGGGTGGAGAAGGAGATGACCAAGGACGAGATCCTGACCGGCTACCTCAACGTGGCCTACTTCCAGAACAACGTGTACGGCATTGAGGCCGCGGCCCAGTTCTACTTCTCCAAGGCCGCCGCCGACCTCACCCTGCCTGAGGCGGCGCTGCTGGCCGGGATGGTGCAGAACCCGGCCGCCTACAACCCGATGAAGTACCCCGAGGCCGTCGTGGCCCGCCGCGACGTCGTCGTGGCCCGGATGTTGCAGACCGGACGGATCGACCAGGCCACCCACGACCAGGCCGTGGCCACCGCCTTGCAGCTGCAGCCCAATCCCAGCCGGCAAGGCTGCCTGGCCGCGGGGTCGGCGGCCTACTTCTGCGACTACGTCGTGCACGTCGTCGAAAGCGATCCCATCTTCGGCGCCACCGCGGCCGAGCGGGCCCGGCTGCTGCGCAGCGGTGGGCTGAGCATCACCACGACTTTGGACCCCCGCGTGCAGGCCATCACCCAGACCGCCGTCAACGAGGGCGTCAACCCCGGCCAGGCGGCCCGCTCGGCGGCCTCGGTGGTACAGCCCGGCACCGGGCACATCCTGGCCATGGCCCAGGACACCACCTACTCCCCCGACGACGACCAGGTCGGCCTCACCACGCTGAACTACAACGTGTCCCAGCCCATGGGCGGCACCGAAGGCTTCCAGCAGGGCTCGACGTTCAAGGCGTTCACCCTCGCCGCGTGGCTGAAGTCCGGTAAGTCGCTGGACTCCACCGTCGCCGCCCCCAGCAGCGGCAACGACCCGTTCAGCGCCTTCACGGCCTGCGGGCAGAAACTACGCGGCGGCACCTACCCCTACTTCAACGCCGAGACCCGCACCTCGGGAACCATGACGGTACGCACCGCGACCAAGGACTCGGTCAACACCGCGTACATGTCCATGACCAAGCAACTGGACCTGTGCGACATCGCCAGCACCGCCCAGTCCCTGGGCGTCTACAAGGGATCGGCCACCCCCGCCGACACCATCGAGAGCAACCCCGACACGTTCGAGTTGGACCGGTTGCCGTCGATGACGCTGGGCACCAACCTGGTCACCCCGCTGTCGGTGGCCGGCGCGTACGCCGCGTTCGCCGCTGAGGGCACCTTCTGCAAGCCCACCGCCTTGACGCAGGTGCTGGACGCTGCCGGGCAGCCGCTGCCCGTCCCCGGCGCGGACTGCCAGCAGGTCCTGGACGTCAACGTCGCCCGCAACGTCACCGAAGCTCTGCGCGGGGGCTGGACCGGCGGCACCGCCGCGCGTGTCGGCAAAGCTCAGCTGGACGGGCGGCAGGTGGCCAGCAAGACCGGCACCACCAACGGCAGCCAGAACGTCTGGTTCGCCGCCTACACCCCGCAACTGGCCTCCGCGGTCTGGGTCGGGCACCACACCGGCTACAAGACCCTCAACGGTGAACGCATCAACGGCAAACGCTACGGCCGGGTGTTCGGGGCCACCATCCCCGGGCCGATCTGGGCCAACATCGTCGGCCCCGCCTCCCAGGCGCTGGACCTGCCCAAGGCGACGTTCACCGACGGCACCAACGAGGGTTTGAAGACCACCACCGCCGACGGGAAGATCCGGGTGCCCGATGTCGTCGGGCGTAGTGTCTCCTCGGCCACCAGAGCCCTGGAGGCAGCCGGGTTCACCGTCAAGGTCGCCCCCGGGCGGGTGTTCTCCAAGACCGTGGACGAAGGTCTGGTCGGCGCGCAAAGCGCCCGCTCGGCCACCGCCGGCGCGACGATCACCATCACCCGCAGCTCTGGTCCCGCGCCCACGCCGCCTGCCGAGGAGACCTCGCAGCCGGCGCAACCCACCCAGAGCGACCCAGCCGAGACTCCCGCCTCGACGCCAAGGGATCTTCCCGGCCAGCCCACCGACCAACCCACCGCAGGGCAGGGCTGAGACGGGCCAGCAGGTCGGTGGCCCCATGCGCGCAACGCTCAGCCCGGTGTCCGCCGCTACTGGGCAGGTATCGGCTGTGGCGCTGAACGCCGGCGCTTCCACGGTGGTCTCGTGCCGTCGCCAGAACGTCATGGTCATGGCGCCCTGTGGGCGACGTCACAGGCATGGCGCTCCCTGCGCGGTCGAGCGGGCCGGCCGGCTGAGCTGAGGCCGGCGCTTGTGTCTGCCGCTATCGCGGCCGATACTGGGTAGGTGCGCATCCCTGTAGGGGTGCGAAGTGGGCCCGGCAGCCTTCCGGACGGTGGGTGAGCCGGGCTTCGCGCTGTCCGGGCTCAGATCACTCCAACCCCAGTCGACCCTCGGGATCGAGAGCCCAAGCCTTCCAACACCCCGGGTACCGGGCCCGGGTCGCTCAGCTGAGCCGGTGGACGTCACCGACGATGGGGCGGACCCGTTCCTGCCAGGTGCTGCCGTGGGTCCAGCACCACGCCACCGCATCGGCGATCCACAGCAGCGGCTCCGACCGCGGGGGCAGGTGCTCGTACACCAGCTCATCAGCTACCCCGGCCGCGTGTACCGCCGCCCGCAAGATCCGCCGGTCACTGGCCAGCAGGGAGTCGTCCTGCTCCAGCACCAGCCGGTGCGCCCCCGCGACCGCGAGGTCGGTCACCAGGCGCTCCAGCACCAGCCGCCGCGCGGCCCGCTGGTCGGTCACGGTCCGGGCGTCGTACAGGTCCACGACCACCCCGGTGCGGCACAACGCCGCCGCGATCTGCCCCTGGCGGGCCTTGCCTTCCTTGGTGAAGTGCAGGCGCTCTTGCCGCGCCAGTAGCAGTCCCCGCAGCAGGGTGCGGGTCGGAGCCAGCTGCCGCGGCTGAACACGAGCCGCGGCTACGAGCAGCCCGTTGGCCTTGGTCTCATCGACGAAGACGTGCACGCTCAACGCCACCACCCCCTCGCCAGCGGCAACGCCCGCACCGGCAGAGTCGACCGTGATGATGCGCCGCCGACAGCGTGCAGGAGGAGGCTCACGATTCGGGCAGGCACCGCGACAGCATCACCGACCTCATCAGGCACCCAGCCACCGGGTCACCTCCCCAGCAACCGACATCTCGCACCGGCCAGCACCTCGCCCCGGCCGTGCATGCAGGCGCACGCTCGACCATGACCCTGCCTCCCGAAGGACTCGACCCCACACCCACCTCGACATCACCCGCGTCGCTGCCCATCGCCCTCGGCGACGGGACCTGGCGCACCGACCCTGTCCGCCTCGCGGTCGCGGCCTACCTGGCCCGCTACCGCGGCGAGACCCGCCGCCACGCCGAGTCTGACCTGCGCGCCTACCTCACCTGGTGCCAGCTCCGGCAGCTCAACCCCCTGGCCGCCCGCCGCCCGCACATCGAGCTCTACATCCGCTGGATGCAGGAGACCCAACGCTTCGCCGCCTCCACCGTCTCCCGCCGCATGTCGGTGGTGGCCGGCTTCTACCGCACCTGCGTCATCGACGACGTCCTGGAGCACTCACCGGCCGACTACGTCCGCCGCCCCAACGTGCCCCCGGAGTCACCCACCCTGGGCCTATCCCACCTGCAGCTCGAAGCCCTGCTCGCGACATCGCGGGACTCGACCAACCGCTACGACTTCGCGATGGTTTGCCTGCTGGGGCTGTTGGGCCTGCGCATCTTCGAAGCCTGCGCCCTGGACATCGCCGACCTCGGCGAGGAACACGGCCACCGTGTCCTGCGGGTGGTCGGCAAGGGCCACAAGATCGTCCTGGTTCCCCTCGCCCCGGCGGTGGGCAGGGCCGTCGACCGCGCCATCGGCGACCGCGCACCCGGCCACGTCCGCGGCCTGAGCACTCACGGCGCCGTGCCGCTGCTGCTGAACACCCGCGGCGGCCGCCTGGACCGGCACTCAGCGACCCGCCGCCTGCGCCATCTCGCCGCCGAGGCCCGGATCCGGCTACCGAGGATGCACCCGCACATGCTGCGCCACACCTACGTCACCACCATGCTCGACGCCGGCTGGGGGCACCTCCCGCTTGCGGGGGACGACCTGCGCGACGTGCAGATCGCCGCCCGCCACGCCGACCCCCGCACCACGATGCGCTACGACCGCGCGAGGACCACGCTGGACCGGCACCCCAACTACATCCTCGCCGCCTACATGGCCTCCGGCACCTGACCCGACTTCATGCATCTGCCGAAGAGCGAGCGTTCGCCGAGGCCCGCAGGCGCGGGTCGCCCGGTCATCTTGACCGGCGTCCTCCGGACCCATGTGGGTGAACGCTGCCGGTCCAAGTGGCCTGAGTCGTGCGTTGTCGACACACTCCGGTCGTGACGTCCTCGCTGGTGATCATCGCGCTGGTCGCCGGCCTCGGCTGGTATTTCTCAACCAAGCGCGGCCACCCAATGCGCTCGAACGTCAACGGCGCCATCTACTGCCTGGGCGCGACGGCACTACTGCTGGGCATCGCCATCTACTCAACCGTGGTCACCGCCAGAAGCGATCAGGAAGGTAGCGGCGCCGGCTACGCCGTGCCCGTCCTCATACTCCCGTTCGCTGTGGCCTTCGGAGTCGGCGGATGGATTTTCGCTCGACGCGCGAAGACGGAGAAGGACCGACGGCCCGATGAGTCCTCTGACGTGGAGGACGGTACCGACGCCGTCTGAGCCGTCGCTGACGTGCAGTCGGACACACCTACGCCGCGAACGAGACGTAGCGGCCATGGCGCCCTGCGGGCGACGTCACGGTCACGGCGAGGGCCACGCCTGCTCCCTCAACGCAGCACCTACATCAGCCCCTACCGAGTCGGCGTTGCTCCGCAGCGTCCACCAGACGCTGCAGCCGGCGGTTGCCCCCAGCCACCGCGAAGCCAGCCAGTGCAGGCAACTCGATCTCGGTGTCGTCGTGCAGCAGCACCGACACCCCCACCGTCGTGACCGGCGAGGCCGACTCCAGCTCGGCGACCACCACCCCACTGACCTGAGTCCACCGCACACGTCGCGTCCTCGCGTACCCGACGTAGACCAGCCCCTCATCGGTCAGTCGCACGTGGCTGACCGCAGCCCGCACCCCGCAGAACACTCCCGTCGCCAAGAGCGCAGCGCCGATGATCAACCCGCCGGCAGTGCGGTCTTCACTCAAGATCATCACGCCTGCGGCTGCGAAGCCCAGCCAGATCACCGCCAGCAGCCACGACCACGGGCCCTTCATCCACGCCACGGTCACACATCGTGACAGTGCAGGGTCATGAGCCTCCAAGCAGCGAGGGACATGACCTCCCGGAGCAGCACCCCACCTACCGGTCATGGCGTTGTCGTGGATGTCGACTACATCGCGGTGGCGCCGGTCGCAGGACGTCGGGCTGGGCCCGAGCGGGCAGGTCCCCAGAGCGCATGGCCGGCTCAGGTGAGGCGACGAAGGCGCCGCCACTGCCATACGGCCGGCGGCACGAAGCACACCAGCCAGCACACCGCGCCCGCCACGACGATGGTCAAGCCCCACATTCTCGTCTGCGCCGACTCTGGCCAGCGGTGGTTGAACCACCACGTGATCGACAGGCAGAGCAGGCACCACCCGGTGGCCACCAGCGGAGCCAGGAGGAGGAACCGATTCAGCCGCCGCGACCAGCCCGAGGCGTACTCCAGGGCCAGCTCGTGCAGGCCCGCGTCCGCAGGCAGTCGCCCACGGGCGAGGTGCTCATGGATGAGCCGTTGCGTCGAGGCGTCAGGTGGCTGGGAGAAGCCTTTGGCGTAGGGGGTCTCCTCCTCGGCGCGGTAGTGGTTGCTGACGAACCCGCCCAGCATGGAGGCAATGCCGATGAAGAGGATGTCCGTGTCGCCGGCGACGACCAGGAAAGTACCGGCGAGGGTCACCAGCAGGAACAGCGAGTTGATCACGCCGCGCCGGGTCGGGCGGTGCCAGCGGCGCTGCGGCATCGCCCACCGGTCGGCGTTGTTCTGGCTGCTCACCACCTCATCGTGGCGGACCGAGTCCCGTCTGGCCTGACCCTTGCACGCATGGCGCTGGCCGAGAGCTCGATGAGCTCGCCGCCCACGGTGGTCACCTCGCGCGGTACGTCTTGGACGTCAGCTCCAGTCTCCCGGCTCCTCACCTCCGTCCGCTAGCTGTACTGACCACTGAGGTTGGTGACGCGGGAGGCGGGCGGTAGCCCGCCGAGGGCGGTGTGGTGGCGGTGATGGTTGTAGACGTGCAGCCAGCCGGGCAAGGCCTGGCGGCGTTCAGTCTCTGAGGC